>CAYWIN010000164.1:0-4869 GCA_964458365.1 uncultured Propionibacteriaceae bacterium | reverse complement strand
GTCTCTGGTGTGGAGCGATACGCGGCAAGGCTGACCACCGCAGTCGAAAGGGTTCGGCGTGCCGAACAAGGCGCCGGTCGAACGCCCGGATCGGTGAAGATCCTTCTCGCGACCAAGACTCAGCCGGCCGAGGTGGTGAAGGCTGTCTTCTCGCTGCCGGAGGCGGCTGGAATGCTGCGCGGCGAAAACCGGGTGCAGGAACTTGTGACCAAGGGCGCCGCGCTGGCCGATCTGGGATTGAGCACGCACCTGATCGGTCCGCTGCAGTCAAACAAGATCAACGCCGCCCTGCGCTGGGTGGACACGGTCGAATCCGTCGCGACGCCCGAACTCGCCCACGGCTTATCCAAGCGCCTGGAGCCGGGCCGTGTTCTCGACGTCATGGTGCAAGTGAATGTGTCTGCTGAACCTACGAAATCGGGGGCGGCACCGTCGGCGGCGCTCGGACTGGCCGAGCAGGTGGCGTCGATGTCGGGGCTCCGATTCGTTGGATTCATGACCATCGGTGCCCATGTTGACGACGAGGCCACCGTCCGTGCGGGCTATGCGCAGCTTGCGCAGCTGCGAGATGGCGCGCAAGAACGCGGGTTGGGTGCCGACCTCGAATTGTCGATGGGGATGAGCAATGACCTCGAATGGGCGATCGCCGAGGGCGCCACGATCGTCCGAATAGGCACGGCCGTGTTTGGCCCTCGGGCGCCGGTGACGTAAATGAGATTGCGCAGTTTGGGGTGGTTCATGACCGAGAAGTTGGCAATGACTGGGGTGAGGTGTCTACCATGGCTGACATGTCATGGGTGCGACTCCTGCTTGGTTGCCGCAGCGAGGCCTAGAGAGTTCCGATCAGGCCTCCTCGCTGCGGAGTTCGTCACGCGCCTGTAAATCCATCCGCAGAGTTTCGCGAGGAGACCCATGACCATCAACAACTTCGGCACCCGGACCCAACAGGGCAAACCGGTGCAACAAACCAGTCCAATGCCGTTCGAGCGCTATCGCGCCTTCGTTCCGGTGTCCGTCCCGGATCGCACTTGGCCGGACAACAAGATCACCGCCGCACCGCGTTGGTTGACCACCGACCTCCGGGACGGGAACCAGGCGCTGATCGATCCGATGACCCCATCGCGTAAACGCAAGATGTTCGATCTGCTGGTGAAGATGGGCTACAAGGAGATTGAGATCGGGTTCCCGTCGGCGTCCCAGACCGACTTCGATTTCGTTCGGGGGCTGATCGAGTCTGGAGCGGTTCCTGACGATGTGCAGATCACCGTCTTGACTCAAGCGCGCGAAGATCTGATTGAGCGCACCGCGCAGTCCCTGATCGGGGCCACGCGGGCGAACATTCACATGTACAACGCGACCGCTGAGCTCTTCCGCCGGGTGGTTTTCGGAGTGGACGAGAAGCAGTGCATCGGGATGGCCACTCGGGGGACCGAATGGGTGATGCAGTATGCCGCGAAGTACCTGGGCGATGTCGAGTTCGGCTACCAGTACAGCCCGGAGATCTTCACCCAAACCCCGACAGAGTTTGCCGTCGAGGTGTGCAACGCCGTGATCGATGTGTGGCAGCCCGGTCCCGATCGGGAGATCATCTTGAACCTGCCGGCGACGGTGGAAATGTCCACCCCGAACACCTATGCCGATCAGATCGAGTTCTTCGGCCGCAATATCAACCACCGCGAGTATTCGGTGATCTCGCTGCATCCGCACAACGACCGGGGGACCGCCGTCGCGGCGACCGAGCTGGCATTGATGGCTGGCGCCGACCGGGTCGAAGGTTGCCTCTTCGGGCATGGGGAACGCACCGGAAATGTGGACCTCGTCACCTTGGGCCTGAACCTGTTCAGCCAAGGCATTGATCCCCAGATCGACTTCTCCGATATCGACGAGATCCGTCGCACGGTGGAGTACTGCACCAACCTGCCGGTTCACCCGCGCCATCCTTACGCGGGCGATCTGGTTTACACCGCCTTCTCTGGCTCCCACCAGGACGCCATCAAGAAGGGTCTGGAGGTCTTGGGGGCGACAGCTGCGGCCGAAGGCGTATCCGTCCATGAGGTTGCCTGGGAGGCGCCCTACCTGCCCATTGATCCGCATGATGTTGGTCGCACCTATGAGGCCGTGATTCGGGTGAACTCGCAATCCGGCAAGGGCGGAATGGCCTACATCATGAAGTCTGAACACAAGTTGGATCTGCCCAGGCGGTTGCAGATCGAGTTCTCGCGCGTTGTACAGCAGCACACCGACGCTACCGGCGGCGAAGTCTCCCCCGACGAGCTGTGGATGATCTTCTCTGCGGAGTATCTGGGTGCCAGCGAGCCGCTGGAGCTCATCACCGTCACGTCGGTCTCGAACGGGGAATGGCTACACGGTTTCGGCCACGGTCAAGGACCACGGGGTGATCAAAGAAATCACCGGCGAAGGCAACGGTCCGGTCTCGGCCTTTGTGGATGCACTCGGCATTTTGGGCCATCACGTTCGGGTGCTGGACTACGCCGAGCATGCGCTGTCATCCGGCGGTGACGCCATGGCGGCGGCCTATGTGGAGACCGAGGTCGGTGCTGAAGATGACGCCCGGGTGTACTGGGGTGTCGGGCTGAATCCGTCGATCGTCACGGCCTCGCTGAGCGCGGTGGTTTCGGCGATCAACCGTGACGCGCGCGTCCGTGCCGCTGAGATGGTGGCGGCTGAGGCTCGGCCCTGAACCACCGGCCAAACACGAACACCTAGAGCCCATCGGGGACCTGCATTCGATGCAGGTCCCCGATGGATTTTCCGGGCGTGGGAAGCCGATAAGATTGCGGCCATGCCCAAGGTCCTTACCGAACTGCCCGTCGGCGAGCGCGTCGGCCTCGCTTTCTCTGGAGGTCTCGACACCTCGGTCGCCGTGGCCTGGATGCGTGAGAAGGGTGCGATTCCTTGCACCTACACGGCGAATCTCGGCCAATATGACGAACCTGATATCGACTCGGTGCCTGGACGCGCCGGCGCTTACGGCGCTGAGCTTTCCCGGATGGTTGACTGCCGGGCCGCCATGGTCGAGGAAGGGCTCGTTGCCCTGGCATGCGGCGCTTTCCACATCCGCACCGGCGGCAAGACATACTTCAACACCACCCCGATCGGGCGTGCGGTTACCGGAACCATGCTGGTCCGGGCGATGCGGGCAGACGACGTGTGGATCTGGGGTGACGGATCCACCTACAAGGGCAATGACATCGAACGGTTCTACCGCTACGGGCTGATGGCCAATCCTGGTCTGCGGATTTACAAGCCTTGGTTGGACGCTGCATTCGTGTCCGAGCTGGGCGGGCGCACCGAGATGAGTCAGTGGCTGGCTGAACGCGATCTTCCCTATCGCGACTCCAAAGAGAAGGCCTACTCCACAGATGCCAACATCTGGGGTGCCACCCACGAAGCGAAAGACCTCGAAGAGCTCGACGCCAGCATCGAGATCGTCGAGCCGATCATGGGCGTCCGTTTCTGGGACCCGGCTGTGGAGATCGCACCCGAAGACGTGACCATCACCTTCGAGCAGGGCCGTCCGGTGGCGATCAACGGAAAGACTTTCGCCAGCGCGGTCGACCTGGTGCTGGAAGCCAACGCGATCGGTGGACGCCACGGTCTAGGCATGAGCGACCAGATCGAAAACAGGATCATCGAGGCGAAGAGCCGGGGCATCTACGAAGCTCCCGGTATGGCGTTGCTGCACATCAGCTACGAACGCTTGGTCACCGCGATCCACAACGAAGACACCTTTGCCTCCTACCAGTTGGAGGGCCGCAAACTCGGCCGTCTGATGTATGAAGGCCGCTGGCTGGATCCTCAGGCCCTGATGGTGCGCGAGTCTCTGCAGCGCTGGGTGGGCTCGGCGATTACCGGTTCGGTGACTTTGCGTCTGCGCCGGGGCGATGACTACACGATCGTCGACACCGAAGGCCCAGCCTTCTCCTATCACCCTGAGAAGCTCAGCATGGAGCGGGTGGGAGATGCCGCGTTCGGACCGACCGATCGGATCGGGCAGCTCACCATGCGGAATCTTGATATCGCCGATTCCCGCACTCGCCTGGAGCAGTACGCCCAGCTGGGTTTAGTGGGCGGAGAGGTCTCCTCGTTGGTGGGTGCGTTGGAATCGGGTCAGGCCGCCGAAATCACGGCCGGGAACGCCACCGACGTCGACATTGAAGAGGCGCAGAATCGTTCCGGGATGGATGCAGGCACCGACTGACGACGGTGCGCAGCCGGCGGTGAAGCTTCAGCTGATCGCATTGGGCTGGGCTCCGCCGTAGCGGCGGTCCCGTTGGGCGTAAAGCTCGATGGCATGCCACAAATCCCGCCGGTCGAAATCTGGCCAGAGCTGGTTGAGGAAGACCATCTCGGCATAGGCCGACTGCCAAAGCAGAAAATTCGACGTGCGCTGCTCGCCGGACGAACGGATGAAGAGATCCACGTCCGGGATCTCTGGTTCGTCAAGGAACCTGCGGAACCGTTCTTCGGTCAGCCGGGACGGATCTAGCTCCCCGCGCCGCGCGGCGTCGGCGATAGCACGAGCCGCGTCAACGATCTCGGCTCGTCCGCCATAGTTGACGCAGAACTGGAGGGTGATGACGTCATTGTCGGCACTCATCTCCTCGGCTTCTTGCAGCTCTTTGATGACGCTGCGCCACAGCCGGGGCGTGCGTCCAGCCCACCTGATGCGGACGCCCATGGCGTTGAGTTCGTCACGGCGGCGATGGATGACGTCACGGTTGAAGCCCATCAGCCAGCGCACCTCGTCGGGGGAGCGCCGCCAGTTTTCGGTGGAGAAGGCGTAGGCCGACAGGTATTTCACGCCGATCTCGATCGCGCCGTCGATGACGTCGAAGAGGGCAGCTT
>CAYWIN010000163.1:0-4874 GCA_964458365.1 uncultured Propionibacteriaceae bacterium | reverse complement strand
GCAGTGGCGCGAAAGATCTCGTGATTCCAGGCGATGACCTCGGGCAGGTTTCGGTAGCCGTTGACCGGTTCGCCTCGAGGATTGGGTGGCCCAGTGAGGTCGCCACAGTCGCGGACATCGCAGTTGAACGCGGTTAAGGCTTCGCAGATCCCAGCAACACGCAAGGCCTGTGGGCCGAGGCGACAGCCGGGCCGGGACGCGCCGACATCAGTCGGTGCGCCAATCATGCTCACGGTGGAAACCATCGTTGTGCCCTTCATCGTCGAGGACGTCTGGACCCATCCGGGTGCGGCCATCATGTTGGCTGACCGTTCCATGATGGCGCATTGATGAGTGGAGGTGTTCGATCCATACCGAGGAGTTCTGACCAGCTGTCCGCGCTGGGTGAGTCGCGGCCCACGCGACGCTCAGGCAGAGTTAGGCTGAAGCTTCGCTGACTTCCCCCAGCGCTTTTCGATCAACCCACTGTTTTCTCGGAGGTCTCAGGTCAGCGTGTCGGCCGAATTCGTTCATCTGCATTGTCATTCGGAGTACTCGATGTTGGACGGGGCAGCCCGTCTGAAGGATCTGGTGCAAACCGCCGAACAACTGGGCATGAACGCGTTGGCGGTCACTGACCACGGGAACCTGTTCGGCGCATACGAGTTCTACAAGGTTGCGAAGAAGTCGCCGGTCAAGCCGATCATCGGTTTGGAGGCTTACCTCACCCCCAAGACTCACCGCAGCGAGCGCAAGCGCGTGAAGTTTGGTGACGGTACTGGCGATGACGTTTCCGCTCAGGGCGCGTACACCCACATGACTATTTGGGCGGAAAACTCCACCGGCATGCACAACCTCTTCCGGCTGAGCTCGTTGAGTTCGCTGGAGGGGTTCTTCTACAAGCCGCGTGCTGACCGCGAGCTCTTGAACCGCTACGCCAAAGGACTGATCGCGACCACCGGGTGCCCCTCGGGTGAGGTCCAAACCTACCTTCGGTTGGGAAAGTATGCCGAGGCGGTGGCTTCGGCTGCCGAGTTCCGGGACATCTTCGGTGCCGAGAACTTCTACGTGGAGTTGATGGATCACGGTTTGTCCATTGAGCAGCGGGTACGCGATGACCTGATCCGGTTGGCTCGGGACTTGAAACTGCCTTTGGTGGCGACGAACGACCTGCACTACGTGCGGGCCAGCGATGCCGAGGATCACGACACGCTGCTGTGTGTATCGGCTGGTGCAAATAAGGACACCCCTAACCGCTTCCGGTTCAATGGTGACGGTTACTACGTGAAGTCGGCTGAGGAGATGCGTCAGCTGTTCAAGGATGTGCCCGAAGCGTGCGACAACACGTTGGCCATTGCGGAACGGTGTGAGACGAGTTTCGACGAGGGAACCGGCACCTATATGCCGCAGTTTCCGGTCCCTGATGGCGAAACTGAGACCAGCTGGTTCATCAAGGAAGTACATCGTGGACTTGCTGAACGATTTCCCTCAGGGGTGCCGGAGTACGCGATCACCCAGGCGGAGTACGAGCAAGATGTGATCATCGGGAAGGGCTATCCCGGGTACTTCCTGGTGGTGGCTGACTTCATCAACTGGGCCAAACGCAACGGGATCCGGGTGGGGCCTGGACGCGGTTCGGGTGCGGGGTCCATGTGCGCCTACGCCATGAAGATCACCGATTTGGACCCGGTCCCGCACGGCCTGATCTTTGAGCGCTTCCTGAACCCGGAGCGTCCGTCGATGCCGGACTTCGACGTCGACTTCGATGAGCGTCGCCGCGGCGAAGTGATTCGCTACGTCACCGAGAAGTACGGCGACGATCGCGTCTGTCAGATCGTCACCTACGGCACGATCAAGGCGAAGCAGGCCATCAAAGATGCGGGTCGGGTGCTGGGGATGCCGTACTCGTTGGGCGAACGGGTGACGAAGGCCTACACGCCGCCGGTTCAGGGCAAGGATGTTTCGCTGGCCGACGTCTTTGACCCCTCGCATGATCGTTATGGCGAAGGCAGCGAGTTTCGAGAGCTGTACCAAACCGATCCCGAAGTGAAGCGAGTGGTCGATACCGCGCGCGGTATCGAAGGTCTGAAGCGACAGTGGGGCGTGCACGCGGCGGGCGTCATCATGTCCAGCGTCCCGCTGACTGACGTGATCCCGATCATGAAGCGCGAGCAAGATGGCCAGATCATTACCCAGTTTGATTACCCCAGCTGCGAGTCGTTGGGCCTGGTCAAAATGGACTTCTTGGGCTTGCGGAACCTCACCATTTTGGACGACGCGGTGAAGAACGTGCAGACCAACCGCGACATCGATCTGGACTTGGATGCCTTGCGCCAAGACATGACCGATCCGGCAACCTATGAGTTGCTAGCCTCCGGCGAAACCTTGGGGGTCTTTCAGCTGGATGGTGGTGGTCTTCGCACGTTGCTGAAGATGATGCGTCCGGACAACTTTGAGGACATTTCGGCAACGATCGCGTTGTACCGTCCCGGCCCGATGGGGGCCGACAGCCACACCAACTACGCGCTGCGAAAGACGGGGCGTCAGCCTGTCGAACCGATCCATCCGGAGTTGGCCGAGCCGTTGGCCGAGATTTTGGATACGACGTACGGCTTGATCGTCTATCAGGAACAGATCCAACAGATCGCTCAACGTGTGGCCGGCTACAGCCTGGGTCAAGCAGACCTGCTGCGGCGAGCCATGGGCAAGAAGAAAAAGGAGATCCTGGAAGCAGAGTTCAAGCCCTTCAGCTCGGGGATGCGGGCAAATGGCTTCTCCGACGCTGCAATCACCACATTGTGGGAAATCATGGTGCCGTTCGCGGCCTATGCGTTCAACAAGGCCCACTCGGCCGCATACGGCGTGGTTTCTTATTGGACGGCCTACCTCAAGGCGAACTATCCCGCAGAGTTCATGGCCGCGCTCTTAGAGTCGGTGAAGAGCGACAAAGACAAGACTGCGCTGTACCTGGGGGAGTGCCGGCGGATGGGCATCCAGGTACTTCCCCCGGACGTGAATGCCTCAGAGGGGCGCTTCACCCCCGTCGGGCTCGACATCCGTTACGGCCTGGCAGCCGTGCGCAATGTTGGCGAGAACGTGGTGAAGGGAATCGTGGAGGCACGTACCGAATCTGGTCCGGCCACAGACTTCAACGGTTTTCTCGATCAGGTGCCTCTGGTCGCCTGCAATAAGCGCGTGATCGAGTCACTCATCAAGTCGGGCGCCTTCGATTCGTTGGGACACACCCGACGCGGTCTGATGGAGTGTTTCGAGCAACGGGTCGATGAGGTGATCGATCTGAAACGCAATCAGGCAAATGGACAAGATGATCTCTTCGGTGACTTCGGTGGCCCCGATCAGGTGGCACCCACGCCGGTCCCGCAGTTGGACGAGTGGGACAAGCGGGTCAAGCTGGCTTTCGAACGCGAAATGCTTGGGCTGTACGTCTCCGACCATCCGCTGCAGGGTCTGGAACACATCCTGACTGCCAACCGTGACCTGAGTATTGGTCAGCTTCGGGCCGCCGATGGGCCGCGGGACACGATGGTCGCGATTGCCGGAATGATCACCTCGGTAACCCGTAAGCAGACGAAGAACGGTGATCTGTGGGCGATTGTCACCGTCGAAGACCTTGAATCTTCGATTGAAGTACTGCTCTTTCCCAAGGTCTATTCCACAGTGGCGTTGTCCCTGGTCACCGACACGATCGTGCGGATCAAGGGACGATCCCGGGCCAAAGATGACTCGGTGGAACTCACCGGCCAGGAAGTGACCTTTCCCGACGTCAACGACAGCGTGTCGGGTCCGCTGACGATTCAGCTTCCCGCGGTGCGGTGCACGCCGGCCGTTGTCGAGCAACTTCGACAGGTGCTTCGGGCTCACCCAGGTCCCACCGAAGTTCGAATCAAATTGGTGTCTGCAACCAACGGGGCGAAGGTGTGGAAACTGGACGAAGGGCTGAGGGTCACTCCCTCCGGACCACTGATGGCCGATCTGAAGGCACTGCTCGGCCCCTCCTGTGTGGCGGGTTGAGGTGCGAATCGTGCCTTCGCCTGACCCGGAGCTGGGCTAGGCTGCCAGCGTGACCACGACGATCACTGAAGAACTGGCTGCCGAACCCCAGGGGCAGACCGATAGCAGTTCGCTGGCCGCCTGGATCGCCCTGCTCGCAGGGCTCTCTGCTGTGGTTGGCGCGCTTGCCGCGGTGTTTTGGTCTGGGGTGGTCGATCTGCCGGTGTACCGCATTCAGTCCGACGGGTCGGCCGTGATTGGCGAGGCCGGACTCAGCCAGGTGGTGTCGGCTGATGTGTGGTTCACGATTACCGGGGCTCTGGTCGGAACCGGGCTGGGAATCGTGACGTGGAAGTGGTTCCGATCCTGGGGTTGGCCGGTGGCATTGTTGGCCATCGGATCGGGTCTGATCGCTGGTCTGGTCTGCTGGCGTGTGGGGACTGCCATTGGTCCGGGACCGTTCGATGTGCGGATCAGCCAGGCACAAGCTGGCGACCTGGTGCCGATTTCTTTGGATCTGCAGTCTTGGTCGGCGCTGGCTGTGTGGGCGTTTGCGGCGATCACGCCGGTGCTTCTGGCCGCATCTTTGGGCCCCGACGATGACGATCCGGTGCCCAACACGCATCGCGCAGACACGGAATCCGACGTTGGCAACAACGAAGGGCCGATCGAAGTCAATGACATTGGCGTCGCCGCCACACAGAGTCCCTGAGAGGGGTTCGCGATGACCCAGGCGATCGAAACCGAACGTAAGTACGTCCTCGCGCGCGGCCAACGGCTGCCATGTTTCGACACGGTCGCCACCGAAGGCGACGAAGTCATCCAAGAACTGCTGTCGATCTATTACGACACTCACGATTGTCGACTTAACCAAGCAGGAAAGC
>CAYWIN010000162.1:2550-4879 GCA_964458365.1 uncultured Propionibacteriaceae bacterium | reverse complement strand
ACCTCAGGCAGCGTCTGCTCGCTGACCTTCTTTACCGTGACCTTGACCTCGGCCGCTTCGCCCTGCAACGCCCCACCAACCAGCGTCGAGGAGAATTCGGCGACCTCGCCAGCCTTTAGCCCGGTGACGGCCTCGTCGAGGCCGTCGATCATGCCGCCGGACCCGATCACATAGGTGAGATCTTCAGCGGTGCCATCGGGCAGCACTTCACCGTCGCGGCTGGCCACCAAGTCAATCGTGACCCGGTCGCCATCGGCTGACGCCCGGTCAACCTCCAGAGAAGTGGCGAAACGCGAGCGCAGCATTTCGATGCGCTCAGCAACCTCGTCTTCGGTCGACTTCAGCGCGTCAACAGTGGCGGTGAGTGCCTCAAATTCAGGCAGGTCGAATTCGGGACGAACGTCGACTTCGACAGCAAACTCAACGACGCCGCCGTCCTCAAGCTTGGTCACCTCAACTTCAGGATCGCCCATCGGCGCCACCTCGGCCTCGATGATTGCAGCCTCGAATGCTCCTGGCAGCGCAGCATTGATCGCTTCCTGGATCACGGCGCCCCGTCCGAAGCGCTGATCGATCACCGCGGCAGGCACTTTGCCCTTGCGGAAACCCGGGATAGTCACTTGGGCAGCGATGTCTGCATAAGCCTTGTCCAAATGCGGCTGCAGATCAGCGAAGGGGATCTCGATGGTGAGTTTGACCCTCGACGGGCCGAGCTTCTCGACGGTGCTGGACAATGCAGGCTCCTGGATGATGGTCAGATAGACCTGGCAATCCTAGCCAGCCTGCTCGCACAGGTCACACTGAGCGGGGGAATCCGGGTGCTCAGCGGCCCAGTTGAGCCCTACGGCACTCATTCGGTTACTCTTAGCTCCGCGCTTTACGCGCACCGGCGGATGTAGCTCAATGGTAGAGCCCCAGCCTTCCAAGCTGGTCATGCGGGTTCGATTCCCGTCATCCGCTCCAATTTGCCAAAACCAGGCCTTCCGGGTCGTCCCGTTATGACACGAACAGCTGGGAACTGGCCGAGAAATCGCATATTCTCCTTGGCGGCGCACAGACCGCTCGCTACGTCGAACGGTCACGTCAGGTCGTGGCAGTACAAGCACGCACAGCTATCGCTCGCGAAGCCTGCATGGGTGACAATGCACACGACCCCACAGATGGGCCCGCATCACCAGCCACGGCGGATTCGGGCGCCGCCAACGCGAGGAGGAGACCACGTGTCCACCGACACTGCGCCCATCGGCGCTCAGGAAGTGATCGATACTCTGCTGAACCCCACCTCGGTGGATTCCTCAGCACCGTTCACCGAAGAACAGACCGCTGCGATCACCGAAGCGCTCAAGCAGGCCGAGTACCCACGTGAGTTCACCGACGCACTGTGGACCGCGCTGCTGCGCGGCGACGAGTCCAGCCAGATCCTGCAGGAAATGCTGTGGGATCTACCAATGAGCCGCAAGCGCGGTTTCATGAAAGCTGTCGATGGCCAGCTTTCCGAGCGCTACCCCATGTTCGCCGGGACCAGCGAGAAGTGGCCGTCCATGAACGGCATCGGTCCGTACATCCGCACCCCGGAGGCGCGGAATGCCGACTTCGAACTGGTCAACAAGGGCTACCTCGGCTACATGGACGAGGGCTACAGCCTGCGCGAGATCGAGCTTTTCGTCTGGCTGGAGGCACTGCGCGATATGCAGTGCGCAAAGCAGCCCTGCGTGCTGGGTGTACTCAACGCCGGAAGCTCCGAGCCCGACGGTGGCTGCCCGGTATCGGTCGAGATCCCCAAGATGTTCCAGCTGATGGGCACCGGACGGTTCCGTGAGGCGCTGGAGAGTCTTGAAGCAGTCAACCCGCTGCCGAATGTGACCGGCCGGGTGTGCCCCCAAGAACTCCAGTGTCAGAGCCACTGCATTCACAAACACTCGATGAGCATCGGGCAGCTGGAATGGTTCCTGCCCGAATGGGAGAAGCGTGCCCAACCCGAACGGCTGGCCGAGCGCTTCTCGGGTCGCCCCAACCCGTGGCAGCTGCGCAACCGTCCGCCGGTGGCCATTGTCGGATCTGGACCTGCGGGCCTGATCACCGCATACCTTCTGGCCGCTGACGGCTTCCCGGTGACCGTTTTCGAAGCGTTCCACGAATTGGGTGGCGTGCTCCGGTACGGAATCCCAGAGTTCCGCCTTCCCAATCAGCTTATTGACGACGTCGTAGCCAAGATTCGTGCCTTAGGCGGACGGTTCGTCACCAGTTTCGTGGTCGGCAAGACCGCAACAATCGAGCAACTTCGCGAAGCTGGCTTCGTCAAGGTGTTCGTCGGGTCGGGTGCTGGACT
>CAYWIN010000162.1:0-2540 GCA_964458365.1 uncultured Propionibacteriaceae bacterium | reverse complement strand
CTTCCTGAATGTGCCCGGTGAGCATCTGCTCAACGTGATGAGCGCCAACGAGTTCCTCACCCGGGTGAACCTGATGCAGGCCCACACTGAGAACCACGAGACGCCTTTGCCTGAGATCAAAGGCAAGCAGGTACTGATCATTGGCGGGGGTAACACCGCCATGGACGCTGCACGCACCTCGAAGCGTTTGGGCGGCAATGTGACCATCGTCTACCGCCGCACCCAGGCCGAGATGCCCGCCCGCGAGGAAGAGTTGGAGCACGCCCTCGAAGAAGGCATCGTGGTCAACGAACTGCGCTCCCCCATCGAGTTCCTCTGCGACAACGACTCGCACTTTGTCACCACCGCAGTGGTGGAGAAGATGGCACTGGGCGAGCCCGATGAGTCGGGACGTCGTCGCCCAATCGCCACCGGCGAGACCGAGACGATGGATGCCGATTTGGTCATCATGGCGCTCGGCAACGACGCCAACCCGATCATCAAGGACTCCGAGCCCCGGCTGGAGGTCAGCAAGTGGGGCACGATCACACAGCCCGAGAAAGCCTCCAAGGAGACGTCCTTGCCGGGCGTGTACACCGGCGGTGACGCGGCTCGCGGCGGATCAACAGCCATCAGGGCAGCCGGAGACGGCCAATCTGCGGCTCGCGAAATGGTGATCGCGATGGAGGCGATGACCCAAACCGAAATCGGTGCACGCGTCGATCAAGCGCTGACCTACACCGACACGGCCGCCGAGTTGCCGATCATCCTGGGCAAGACGCACCTGTCGGCTGGTATCGAAGAGTTCCTGATTCGGGCCCCCATGGTGGCTCAGTCGGCCCAGGCCGGTCAGTTCGTCAGGGTGCTCGCCGAACCCAACGGGGAACTGATTCCGCTGACCTTGGCAGATTGGGATGCTGAGGCAGGCACGATCACCTTGGTGGTGCAAGGAATGGGCACCAGTTCGCTCAAGATCAACCAGATGACTGTCGGGGATTCCTTTGCCGGGATCGCCGGTCCGTTGGGCCAGCCCAGCGCACTGGAACGGTACCCGGACGGCAACACTGTGGTGTTCACAGCCGGCGGTCTGGGGCTTCCTCCCGTCTACCCGATCATGCGCGAGCATTTGCGTTTGGGTAACCACGTGACACTGATATCTGGTTTCCGCAGCAAGGACTTGATGTTCTGGGACGGCGCCGATGAGCGCGTCGGAGTTCTTCAGGCCGAGTTTGGCGACCAGCTGGAGGTCATCTACGCCACCAACGACGGCACTTTCGGCGTGCACGGTTTCGTCACCACGCCGTTGGAAGAGATGCTCAAAGCCAACCAGGCCGGCCAAGGACGCACCATCGCCGAAGTCGTCACCATTGGGCCGCCAATGATGATGCGCGCCGTCTCTGATTTGACCCGCCCCTACGGCACCCACACCGTGGCCAGTTTGAACTCGATCATGGTCGATGCCACCGGCATGTGCGGGGCTTGCATGGTGCCAGTCAACGAGGGCGACAAGTTGGTTCGCAAGCATGCCTGTATTGATGGCCCCGAGATTGATGCTCATGCCATCGACTGGGACAAGTTCCTGCCACGCTTTGGCTTGTTCAAAGCTCAGGAGCAGACCAGCCGCACCAAGGCAGGCCTTTAAGCCCGCATCACGTCGCCCCCGGCCGCTGAGGAAACTCACTGTGCCGGGGGCGTCGCGTATCTCCACCCGGCGTGCCATTGACTCTGGTCAGCGAGGGGCACGCTCGCGCATCATTCGCGCAAAGACGCCATCTGCTCAGCGATCATCGCCATCGCACGCTCGGGCGCGAGCCGGGTGAGGCGATCGAGCATCTTCGCGTCCGAGCCAATGGTTGCCCGGTAAGACCCCTTCATCATCGCCGTCACGATCACTTCCCCAGCGTCGGCGGCCGTTGTGGTCTTGAACTCGGCGGCGTCGGCGTTCGCGGCATGCGGGACCTCGACGCCGCTATTCGCGGTGATGTTCGTGGCGATCGCACCGGGGAAGACCACCGTCACCTTCACATTGGTGTCGCGAAGTTCGGCGTGCAAGCCCTCGGTGAGCAGCTTTACTGCAGCTTTGCTCGCACCATAGATGGTCTGACCCGGGACAGGAATGAATCCCCCCATGCTCGACACGTTGACGATCGCGGCCGACGGCCGTTCGAGAAGGGTGGGCAAGAAAGCTTGGATTGTGTTCACGACGCCCCAGAAGTTCACCGCGAAGACCTTTTCGATCTCCGGAGTACTCAACTCAGCGAAGGGCACAAACCGCTGGATGATGCCGGCAACGTTCAACAGACCGTCCACCTGTCCGTGTACGGCCCGCACCGCGTCGGGGAGGGCCTGAACCGCCTCGGCATCAGAAACGCTGATTTGGTGAGTCGATAGGTTGCTCGCCAGGTCACCGGCTAGGACGGCCGTTTCGGCAAGCCCTGCCGCGTCCAGGTCGACTGCGGCGACTTTTGCGCCACGCCGAAGCAAGTTGAGAACGACTTCCCGAGCGATTCCATTTCCGCCGCCCGTGACGACGAAAACCTTGCCGCTGATATCCATGACAT
>CAYWIN010000161.1:0-4906 GCA_964458365.1 uncultured Propionibacteriaceae bacterium | reverse complement strand
CCGGCACGCCAGGGGAGGCGGCGGGAGGTACCCCGGTCTGGAGCCTTGGGGCTCAGCCTCGGAAGAACTCGTGCCTCAGTTGGAGAAGCCAGCCGCGGGTCTCGTCGCGTTTATGGAGGACGTGCAGTTGACGTCCAATCAACACCAACGCAACAAACTGACCAGCGTGCTCGATCGAGGCCGCGACCAGTGCCGGATGGATACTATGAGCGCAGCCTAACCGGGCGGACATTTGGGTGCTGCGAGTAGGAGGGGTCCCCTTTTGAGGAAGATGGTCTGCGAGTTGTGCGGCAGCAACGAGTTCACCAAAGACGGCGAGATGTTCGTGTGTGATTACTGCAGGACGAAGTACACAGTGGCACGGGCACAGAAGATGCTGGTCGAGGGCACAGTTCGGATCGATCGGACGCATGAGACAGCGAACCTGATCACCCTTGCATCGGCCGCGCTCGAAAATGGCAACTCTGCAGAGGCCTATGCGTACGCCAACAAAGTGCTTGAAATAGCTCCAGAGAACGCGACCGCGTGGGCCATCAAAGGCAAGGCCGCAGGCTGGTCGTCGACTCTCACAAACTTCCGTGTTGGCGAGATGCTTGGGGCTTTTCGTTCCGCAGAGAACCTTTCGCCCGAGGGCGAGCGAGAATCGCTACGCCGCGACTGTGCCGATGTCCTGAATCGGGTCTCAGTGGCCATTCACAACCTGTCTTGGGAACACACACAGCAGTTCATCCAGGTAGACGGGGCTTGGGCCGAACACATCTCGCGGTGTGAACAGGTAATCCCGGCGCTCCAAGCGGCATACGAGTGGGGTGGCGCCAGGGAGCCGCTCGACAACATCATCGTCGTCGCCTCGAACCTAATAGAGGGCATAAAGTACACGCAGTTCGATGGCACCCCGGCCGTTAGGTTCCTCACACCTGACTACGAACGCAAGATGCAGTCGCTGATTGACACAACCGCTGCGCAACTTAGGAGGGTCGACGGCTCGTACACCGCCCCAAAGCCCGTGGCGCAGCAGCCAGATGGGTGTTTCGTAGTGACCGCGACGATGGGCCGCGAGTCCGCTCTTCCAGTTGTCACGCTTCGAGCGTTTAGAACTCAGGTACTCACACGATCCTCCGGTGGACGGCGCTTCATCAGGTGGTACTACGAAAACGGGCCGCAGATGGCTGGCGTCATTTCGCAGGCGCAGGCCCTACGCGCCATCTCGTTGGTCTTGGTTGTGCTGCCAGCGACTGCCCTTGCCTGGGTGGTTCTGAAAATTCGAAACCTTGGGGCCTGACCGTCAGCCCGAACTCATCGAACTTGTTGGTGGTCATGGTGTTACCGCCTTGGTTTTCAAGAATGTCTGGGCCTTGGTCGCGCACGCGTCGAGCCGCTGGGACAGGTGCGGGGCGTCGTCCGCCAGCAGTTCGGCCAACTCGTGGCCGATCTCGGCCAGGTACGCGCCTGGTCAGTCCATCCCAAGCTGGGCAGCGGGCCGAGCACTCGCGATTGGGCGGCGATGGCCCGTGGAGTGTCAGCGGGTCGTCTCTCATTCCTCGGCGTCGTCGGCGATGTCCTGGAGCCGCTGAGTGGACTCAGCCCCGATTCGTCCCAGCCAGGGATCTGGAGGTGCCGGTCACGGGGTCTGCGCAGCGACGTCCTCGAAATCGAAAAATCGGACGAAACGGACGATCGAGGCGTTCCCTCAACCAGCATGGTTTCGATCCTGACCCGGTCGGCGCGAGTGCACACGCGGCACGACGGTCGGCCCGTAGGCCTGGTCTGCTGCTGGTCGTCGCTCACGTGGGAAGATATCGACCTCAGCCGCCATGAGATCCCGGATTCACTCGAAGATTCTTGGAATGCCCCATGCTGGAGACCTTGATTGAAGAAGTGGCGGCGGCCTTTCTCGTGTCTGGGGTCATGGAGAAGAACTCAAGATCTTGACTCAGCTAGAGAACTGTCCTACGACGAAGACTTCAGGGACTCTCTTTAGTAGATCGATCCCTCTCTGGTATCCCTACGGGAATAGTCTAGTTACCTGAGAGAGTTCTTGAGCCCCAAGAATGCGACAGCTCAAACTCTCTCAGGTAACTTGTCGTTTCCCCCCATTGTCGATCACCCCCGGTTGTCCTCAGCATGGGCCTGGCGCTTAAGGAACGTAGGCATGAAGCCTGGCCAGCCGGTAGTAGGCGGTGGGACTATGCCGAGCGCCTCGGAGGCGACCTCCTGACGGCCCTTGGCGGGGAGATTCCAGTACGGCAGCAGGCCGGCGGGTGACCAGCGGGGTGGCGACCCCTTCGCAGTGCCGTCCGCCTTGCTGTGCTGACAGCCACGGCGACCGGCGAGCTTTTCCGGGGCCCAGCGAGTCAGAACCCAGGCCGCTCGGCTCGGATTCGTGGCCTCGATCCTGTCGAAACCAGGGCGGTGTGATCTGTGCCAGGTGGAGGGTTGGAGGGGGTCCTCAGCCATGCTGCCGAAAGGGTAGGAGCCCCACACTGGGCGTGTTAGCCAGTGTGGGGCTCCTTGTTGTTTGTGGACCGGTGGCGAAGTGCACACATGGGTGCACACATTGGACCATGACAAATTCGGGAATCGACCTGATCACGTTCGGGTAAGAAGTCGATGCAGATTTGGGGATTAGACACGCTCACGTTTGGGTAGTTCAAACGGTTGAGTCTGTTAGTTTGCCGTCATGGCAGATTCAAGCGGACTCGTTGAACGTCGGGTGGGTGCCCTGCTAGCGCGGCTGGTCGAGGAAGAACCGGTGATTGCTTTGCACGGGCCGCGCTCGGTCGGAAAATCCACGGTGCTGTGGAAGCTTGCCGAGTCGGCGAACGTCGGAGTGATCGATCTGGACGATGTCGAAACCCGCGAGGCGTTGACGGGAAACCCACGAATGGTCGCCGCCGGTGCGACACCGCTATGTATCGACGAATATCAGCGGGTTCCCGAGATCTTGGATGCCATCAAGGCACGCCTAAACCGCGAGGGCACCCGTCCGGGATTGGCGGTTATCACCGGATCCACCAGACAAGACGCGTTGCCACGGACGGCGCAGGCCCTGACGGGCCGCTTGCATTCGGCGACGATCTGGCCCCTTTCGGTGGGGGAGCGCATGGGCGTCCACGAGGAATTCCTCACCTCGATTCGGGCGGATGCGGCGCTGACAGTTTCCGAACAAGATGCTTCCGATGCCACGCGCGAGGACTACGCGGAACAGGTCTGTGCCGGTGGGCTGCCGCTGGCTTTGGGCCGGTCAGAGTCGGCGCGGGCGCGCTGGTTCGATGACTATGTGCGTCAGTCGGTGGACCGCGACGCCATGGAGCTCAGCCAGGTGCGGCAGCGGCAAGCCTTGGCGGAGCTATTGGGCTACGTCGCATCACACAGTGGCGAGCTGATCAATGTGTCGAAGGCCGCGGATGTGGTGGGGGTGGATCGGAAGACCTGCGAAGGGTATTTGCGGCTTCTCGAAGACCTCTTCCTAGTAGCACGTCTGCCGGCCTGGGGCACCGAATTGCGTTCCCGGGTGAGTGCCCGTCCGAAGCTACATGTGGTGGACTCCGGCCTCGCTGCGCGCCTGCTCAGGGTGACGCCCAACAAGCTGGTTGGACTGGAAGCGTCCGCAATGAATGCCTTCAATCGGCTCCTGGAGGTCTTCGTCGTTGGGGAGATTCGCAAACAGGCCTCATGGCTGGATGAACCGGTGCGGATGGGCCATTGGCGGATCAGCGACGAAGTCGAGGTCGATCTTGTTGTGGAATTCGATGACGGTGACGTGGTGGCTTTCGAAGTGGCGGCCAACGAGCGCGCAACAAAGGCAGGCTTCAATGGGCTAGCTCAGCTGCGAGATGCGCTGGGTTCGCGATTCCAAGCCGGGGTGGCACTTACCTTGGGTAGCCGGTCATATGTCCACGAAGACCGACTCTTCGCGATGCCGATTGATCGGCTGTGGCAAGTCTGTTCTTATCCCGCAGAAAGCCGTCAGAGGGTCGTGAACCCGGCGACGTGGACGACCATGTCATAGCCCGTCCCCGGCGGACGGGCAAGCAACCTACAGGCCTACCCGGAGCGCGATCCCGTTGGTGCTCAGCTCTGACCAGGTGTAGTCGATGGGGCGGTAATCCGCCACCTTCACCGCATAGGAATCTTCACCTTCGGTGAGCTTGAACTGGAACTTGAAGACGCACTCAAACTTGGAAATGCTCGAACCGGTTCCGAGTGTGGTGCTGGCCAGATTGCGTCCGTCCGAATTGGTGACCGCGACAGTCGTACCTGAGTTGATCTTGGCGTACTTGTTCACGCCCGTGCAGGTCGACCCGGTGGTGGAGATCTGTGGCGCTTGACTCGAGATGGTGAAGTCGAGGAGCCGGAACTTGCCCTCGATGACCTTGGTTTCCATCACCTGGAATCCTTCGGCCATCTTCGGGCAGTAGGACTTTGCCGCAGCAAGGTCGGACCGAGACCCCTTGGCCTTGCCGCTCTTCTCGAGCTCCGAGCACACTTCCTTGCCGTGCGCGACGGCTTCAGCGTTCGTCGCGTAGTTGAAGTCGCCATTGTCCTTCAGCGCGGCAATGTAGTCGCGGTCGGGTTTACCTATCATCCAAAAGGCAAAGAAGCCGCCGCCCACTAACAGGATGAAAGCAAGAACGGCTGCTCCGATAATGATAGGAAGTCTGTTGCTCTTTTTGGGTGCCGGAGGCTGCTGACCGTATTGGGGCATTCCACCGGGACCTTGAGGCCCACCCGGGCCCTGAGGTCCACTGCTGGTTGGATAGCCCGACGCAGCGTAGTTCGGTGTGGCATCCGTCGATTGGTACGGAGGCAGGCCTTGAGGTTGGGCGCTTCCCGGATATGGCTGGGGCGTCTGCGGTTGCGGGGTGGATGTGGGCTGAGGGTACGAACCGGCGCTGGGCGTGGT
>CAYWIN010000160.1:0-4906 GCA_964458365.1 uncultured Propionibacteriaceae bacterium | reverse complement strand
GTCAATGATTGATTGGGCCACGGAGTTATCTTCCGATAGCGCTAGTTGAAGCCGCGCCCCTTCGGGATTGGACGTTCTGGCCAGCACATACACACCGCGCCCGGTGTCCTGAGCACGCTGAAACGCGGGGGTGAGTGATCCGAAACCCAGGTAGGGAGAAAGCGTGACCGCGTCCGCAGCCAAAGCCGAGCCCTCCCCCAGGTAAGCATCGGCGTAGGCCTCCATGGTGGACCCGATATCGCCGCGTTTTGCATCGAGAATGCTCAACGCGCCGGTCTCGGCGATTGCGGCGAGAGTCCGCTCGAGAACGGCGATCCCCGCCGATCCATGGGATTCAAAGAAGGCCGACTGCGGCTTGAACGCAGCCACCTGGTCGCCCAGAGCGGCAATGATCTGGGCAGAGAACGACTCTAAGCCGCGAGCATCGTTCGACAAACCCCAGGCATTCAACAACGCAGGATGGGGATCAATCCCGACACACAACGGGCCGCGGTCGGCCACCACATCTTGAAGTCGTCGCCAGTAGCCTGTCACGAAGGCACCCTCTCGAGATCGCATCGGTTGATTTGTCCGGCCAGCGCCGGTCCGCCGTAGAGAAAACCGGTGTAGAGCTGCACCAGGCTGGCGCCGGCATCAAACATCGCCATCGCATCATCAGCGGTCATGATGCCGCCAACTCCCATGACTGGCAGCGAGGTGTGCGCGCACAGATAGCTGACCACGTCGAGGGCACGCGCCGTCAGCGGAGCGCCGGACAACCCCCCGGCCTGTTCAGCCAGGGCCTGGTCAGCGCCCACCAGACCGGTGCGTGCCAAGGTCGTATTGGTGGCGATCAGACCGGCCGCGCCAGCTTCATCGGCGACGGAGAGTACTTCGTCAAGCTGCCCCCAGGTGAGATCGGGGGCCACTTTGATGAAAATCGGAAGCGGCGTGCTGGCCGCTGCTTGGGCGCGGGTCTGAGCAACCAGTTCGGTCACGAGCCAGAGCAGTGCCCCGTGATCTTGGAGGTTCCGCAAACCGGGGGTGTTGGGGCTGGAAACATTCACCGCAAGATAGTCGGCGTGTGGGGCCAAGAGCCGCAGGGACTGGAGATAATCGGGCACAGCGTCGGCGAGGTCCACCACTTTGGTCTTTCCGATGGAAATGCCGATTGGAATCCCGGCAGCGCGGTTTCCACGGTAGACGCCGCGTGCGGCGAGCGTGGCTGCCACCGTTGCCGCACCCGGGTTGTTGAATCCCATTCGGTTGATGACAGCCTGAGAACGGGCCAGCCGAAAGACGCGTGGACGATCATTCCCGGGCTGACCTTGCGCAGTGACCGTGCCAAGCTCGGCGAAGCCGAAACCCAAGCCGCGCCAAGCCAGAACTGCCGAAGCGTCTTTGTCTAATCCGGCAGCCAGCCCAACCCGGGAGTCGAAGTCGATTCCTGCGATCTGCACCCCGCGTCCGTGACTGCCGGCCAGAAGTCGGGTGAGCGTGCGGCCGAACGAGGACGAACCGACCGAGGCGAGGGTCTTGATCATTCGCTCGTGAATGGCCTCAGGATCGCCCCCATAGCTGGCGAAGAGCAGCGGCCTGAGCAGCCCTTGGTATCCGGTGCGAAGCAGCGGAAGGGGTAGTCCCACGGCTAGCTCCGCTCGGCGATCTCGGTGCCGACCGCCGAACTCCACTCCTGAAGCGAACGAACCCCGACCGTGCCGCGTCGCAGCGCCTCTATCCCCTGCACACAGGCACCGAGACCTTGAACGGTGGTCACGCAGGGCACGTCAGCCAAAATAGCCGCCGAACGGATTTCCCAACCGTCACGACGAGGGCTGCCATCTTTGGACTGACCATGCGGGGTATTGAAGATCAGGTCGACTTCCCCATCGAGAATCGCTTGGACAACGGTCTTTTCGCCGTGAGGACCAGGCCCTTGCGAGGCCTTGCGAATCGTGGTCACTTCGACGTCTTGGCGTCGCAACACCTGAGCAGTTCCTTCGGTAGCCAAGATCGTGAAACCCAAATCGGCCAGCCGCTTGACCGGGAAGATGGCGTGACGTTTGTCTCTGTTTGCTACCGATACAAAGACAGTGCCCGTGATGGGAACGTTTCCAAAGGAGGCAGCTTGGCTTTTGGCGAAGGCCGTGCCGAAGCTGATGTCCAGGCCCATCACCTCGCCGGTGGATTTCATCTCCGGGCCCAACAGGCTGTCGACCCAGGAGCCGTCGGCAGTTCGGAAACGGTTGAAGGGCATCACGGCTTCCTTCACCGCCATTGGGGCCGCCTGCAGAGTGGTCGATCCGTCCATTCCAACTGGGCGAAGCATGCCCTCGGCACGCAAGGAGGCGATGCTGGCTCCCAGGGAAATGCGGGTTGCCGCCTGGGCTAAAGGAGTGTCGGTGGCCTTGGAGACGAACGGCACCGTCCGAGAGGCTCGAGGGTTGGCCTCCAGCACGTAGAGCACGTCAGATTGCAGAGCGAACTGGATATTCAGCAGACCACGAACCCCCACACCACGAGCGATGGCCTCGGTGGATTGCCGGATCTGGTCAACCACCTCACTGCCCAACGTGATCGAAGGCAGCGAGCAGGCCGAATCACCAGAGTGGATCCCCGCCTCCTCGATGTGCTCCATGACACCGCCGAGGTACAACTCCTGGCCATCAAAGAGCGCATCAACATCGATCTCCACCGCATCATCCAAGAAGCGGTCGACCAACACAGGACGGGCTGGGGTGATGTCCGTGGCGCGTTGAATGTAGGAAACCAAGGATTCATCGTCATAGACGATTTCCATCCCGCGGCCACCCAACACATAGGAGGGCCGAACCAACACCGGGTAGCCAATGTCATGGGCGATCTGGAGCGCGGCATCGGCAGACTCGGCCATGCCGTAGGCGGGTGCGGGCAAGCCCGCATCGACCAACACCTTGCCGAATGCGCCACGTTCTTCGGCGAGATTGATCGCTTCGGGTGGGGTTCCCACGATCGGTACGCCAGCGTCCTTCAATGCCTGTGCCAGCTTCAGCGGCGTCTGCCCGCCCAGCTGGACAATCACACCGGCGACCGGGCCAGCGGCGGCCTCAGCGTGGTAGACCTCCAGGACGTCTTCCAAGGTCAGCGGTTCAAAATAGAGCCGATCCGAGGTGTCGTAGTCGGTTGAGACCGTCTCGGGATTGCAGTTCACCATCACCGATTCGTAGCCTGCCTCACGCAATGCCATGGCCGCGTGAACGCACGAATAGTCGAACTCGATTCCTTGACCGATCCGGTTTGGACCCGAGCCCAAGATCAGAACCGCCGGCTTCTCGCGCGGCATGACCTCGTTTTCCTCGTCATAGCTGGAGTAGTGGTACGGAGTGGTGGCCGCAAACTCGGCCGCGCACGTATCCACCGTCTTGAACACTGGACGGACACCCAGAGCCCAACGCAGTTCCCGAATGACCTCCGGCGATTGGTTTCGCAACCGAGCGATCTGCGTGTCAGCCAAACCGTGCCGCTTGGCTTGCGCCAGCAGTTCCGGGGTCAAGTCATCGGCAGTGCGCACGCTCTCGGCGATCTCGAAAATCAGGCGCAACTGGTCAATGAACCACGGGTCGATCTTCGTCGAGGCGAAGATCTGTTCGTCAGTGGCTCCCAACCGGAATGCCTGCATCACGAGATTCAGCCGACCGTCGTGAGGGCGCGACATCAGTGTCAGCAATTCCGCCAACGTCACGGTGATTGGGGAGGTGAAGTCGAAGCCGGCCTTCGCGTCCTCCAAAGAACGCAACGCCTTGCCAAGCGCCTCGGTGAAGTTTCGTCCGATAGCCATCGCCTCCCCCACACTCTTCATGTGGGTGGTCAAGGTGGTGTCTGCGCCGGGAAACTTTTCGAAAGCGAAGCGAGGCGCCTTCACCACGATGTAGTCCAAGGTGGGCTCAAAGGAAGCAGGCGTTTGGGCGGTGATGTCGTTGGGGATCTCGTCCAAGGTGTAGCCGACGGCAACCCGTGCGGCAATCTTGGCGATCGGGAAACCCGTGGCCTTGCTGGCCAGCGCTGACGAACGCGAAACCCGCGGATTCATCTCGATGACGATCAACCGGCCGTCGTCGGGGTTGATCGCAAACTGAATATTGCATCCGCCGGTGTCGACACCGACTGCGCGAATGACAGCGATGCCGACATCTCGCATGGCCTGGTATTCGCGGTCGGTGAGCGTGAGTGCTGGCGCGACCGTAATCGAGTCGCCGGTATGCACGCCCATCGGGTCAAGGTTTTCGATCGAGCAGACAATGACCACATTGTCGGCCTTGTCGCGCATGACCTCGAGCTCGTACTCCTTCCAGCCGAGCACAGATTCTTCGATCAGTACCTCGGTGACAGGTGAGGCGGACAAGCCGATGCCCGCGATCCGGCGAAGCTCCCCCTCGTCATGCGCGAAGCCTGAGCCCACACCACCCATGGTGAAGCTGGGGCGGACCACGACCGGGTAGCCCAGAGTCGTTGCTGCACCAAGGACCTCGTCCATCGTGTGGCAGATCAGCGAGCGGGCCACTTCGGGGTTTGCCCCCGGTACGTCCAAGGCAGCGATGATCTCTTTGAACTTCTCTCGATCTTCACCGGACTGGATCGCATCGATGGAGGCGCCGATCAACTCCACGCCGTATCGATCCAGCACCCCGGAGTCATGCAAAGCGACGGCAGCGTTGAGCGCGGTCTGACCGCCCAACGTGGGCAGCAGCGCGTCGGGACGCTCGCGCTGAATCACCTTTTCGAGGTACTCGGGCTGGATGGGTTCGATATAGGTCGCGTCGGCGAATTCCGGATCGGTCATGATCGTGGCTGGATTCGAGTTGACCAGAATGACCCGGTAGCCCTCTTCGCGCAGGACGCGGCAGGCTTGCGTCCCCGAATAGTCGAACTCGCAGGCCTGGCCGATGAC
>CAYWIN010000159.1:0-4914 GCA_964458365.1 uncultured Propionibacteriaceae bacterium | reverse complement strand
CATCAAGGTTGATACCGGCATGCGGCGCATCGGTTGTGCGCCAGAGGCTGCCGTCGAATTGGCCCAACTTGTCGACGCCACCGGGTCGCTCAGCTTGGGCGGGTTGTTTTCGCACCTTCCGGTGTCGGACGACCCCGCCGGAGATGAGTTCACGAAGACCCAAATCGCCCTGTTCGCCGATACCGCTGCCCAGGTTGAGGCGGCCCGCGGCCCGGTCAAGCTCAAACACCTGGCTAACTCGGGGGCGATCTTGGCCCACCCGTCGGCCTGGCTGGACATGGTGCGCCCCGGCATCATGCTGTACGGCGCCTACCCCGATCCCCAGGTGCCTCGAACCGTCCCGCTGGTTTCGGCCCTCGAATGGTCGACGTACTTGAGTTTCGTTAAGCGAGTCGACGCCGGGGACAAGGTCAGCTACGGCCACACCTGGACCGCCGAGGTGGACACTTGGGTGGGAACCATCCCGGTGGGCTACGCCGACGGCTATTCGCGGCTACTGAGCAATCGAGGCCGGGTGCTGGTCGGCGGACGCAGCTGCCCGATCGTGGGACGCATCTGCATGGATCAAACCATGATCGACCTGGGCCCCGATTCCGATGCGGTGGTTGGCGATGAAGTGGTGTTGGTTGGCCAGCGCGGCGATGAGGAGATCACCACCACCGAGTTGGCTAACACCATGGGCACCATTCCCTATGAGGTGACGTGCCTGATCACCGACCGAGTGGGTCGGGAGTTTCTCGGCTGAGGATTCCGACCTCCACGTCGGCCAAGGCCGACGGCCGACCGGTGAGCTCAGCGCCACCCCAGCTCTGGTGCCACCTGGGTCAGGATCGACTCCATGACGTGGGCGTTGTAGTCCACCCCCAGTTGATTCGGGACAGTGAGCAGCAAGGTGTCGGCGGCTGCGATGGCTTCGTCTTTCGCCAGCTGCTCAATCAGCTTGTCGGGCTCAGCTGCATAGGACGGTCCGAACCGGGCATTCCCGCCGTCAATGAAACCCACCTGATCACTTTCCTCCCCGCGTCCACCGAAGTAGGCCCGGTCCTGATCGTTGGTGAGGGCAAAGATGCTCCGGCTGACGGACACTCGCGGCGTCCACTCGTGACCGGCGGCGGCCCAGGCGGTGCGAAAGGCGTCGATCTGTTCGGCTTGAGCCTGATGGAAGGGCACACCGGTGTCTTCAGTGAGCAGGGTGGAACTCATCAAGTTCATTCCTTTCGCCGCCGACCATTCTGCGGTGGCCCGGGTTCCTGCCCCCCACCAGATGCGTTGCTTCAGACCAGGAGAGTGCGGCTCGATGCGCAACAAGCCTGGCGGGTTGGGAAACATCGGGTTGGGATTGGGACGGGCGAAAGGTTCGCCCTTGAGGAGCTCGAGGAAGACCTCGGTATGTCGGCGCGCCATGTCGGCGTCGGTGGCGCCTTCTTCGGGGACATATCCAAAGTATTTGTAGCCCTCAACCACCTGTTCGGGCGATCCTCGGCTAATACCGAGCTGAAGTCGCTCGCCTGCGATGAGGTCGGCCGCACCGGCGTCCTCCGCCATGTAAAAGGGGTTCTCGTATCGCATGTCGATCACTCCGGTACCGATCTCAATGGTGCTGGTCTTGGCACCGATAGCGGCCAGCAGCGGAAAGGGCGAGCCCAGCTGTCGAGCAAAGTGATGAACGCGGAAGTAGGCGCCGTCGGCGCCGAGTTCTTCAGCAGCGACGGCAAGATCGATCGATTGCAGCAGCGTGTCGGAGGCCGAGCGGGTTTGGGAATGCCGGGACGGCGTCCAATGGCCGAATGACAGGAATCCGATGTGCTTCATATTTCAACTAACCACTTGGGAGGCGAATTGATTCCCCCACGCTGTCCGAGTTGGCCAGCCCGGTGATGCAACCTTGAGGCATCTGGCAACCTTGGTCCCATGAGCGGCCTGTTCCCCTATCGCGAACACACTGATCCCTGGTTCCGAATCGGACGCCTGGAGGTGACCACCACCATCTTGGTGGTCTTGCTTGTGGGCGCTTCGATCATCCCTTGGGTGATCCTCAACCCGGTGTGGGCCAAACTGACCGAGTTCACACCGGCACTGGTGGCCTCCGGCCAACTATGGCGCCTGGTCACCTGGCCATTCGCCGAAGGGCTCAGCCCATGGAGCCTGCTCTCACTGTTCATGCTGTGGTACTTCGGCACCCCTTTGGAAGGCCACATCGGTCGGGCAAAGATGGCCACCCTCTTCGCCGGTATGTGGGCAACGCTCACCGCCATGTACTCACTGACCGCGCTCTTACTGTCCACCAACAGCGCATTGGTAGGAATCGGGCTGATTCAGTTCCTGATTCTGCTGTTGTGGATTGCCGAGTACCCCACCGTCCGGTTCCTGTTCAACATTCCCGCCTGGGCCTTCGGCGCCGTGATCCTGGGACTCCAGATCTTGCTGTTGATCGCCGGACGCGCTTTCGCGGACCTGCTCGCCCTCCTCCTCACCTTGGCATTTGTCGCCATCCTTGCGCGCCGGGTCGGGTTGCTTACCAACTACGGCTGGATCCCTGGATCGCACCGGAACCGGCCCCACAAAACCAAAGTGTCGCGCGCCGAAACGAAAGCCAACGAGCGCCGAGCCTCTGACCAAGAGCGAATGGATGCCCTCCTTGATCAGATTGCCGAAAGCGGTCTCCACAGTCTGTCTGACGCCCAGCGCAGGGAACTGAAGAAGCTCAGCGACCGCCGCCGTAAGCACTGAACTGGTCCGTCGGCCTCACCCCTGTTGTCTTGGCCAGGCGCCTCAACGGGTGAGCTGCTGCCGAGCAACGAATTCACGCTTCGCGTAGGACGACAGACCGTAGGTCAGCCAACCGTCCACCGCAGCCCCGACACCCCCGCCGACTAACGGGATGCGCCGGATCACCACGACCGCCAGATGCTTGCCTCCCAATCGCGAAGCCATTGAACCCATCAGGCGTTCACTGATCGCATTCTCCAACTCCGGATCGAAGGCCGGTGCGGTCGCTACCGCCAACGGTGATGTGGGCAACTTCCCGTTGCCGACGAGCTTGCGTACTTGGTCATCACCGAGCATCACCATGGTGATCGCCGAACGAACCCGCGGGTCGTCCACGTCATAGCCGCGCAGGTGCGCGATTGCTGCAGCCATCCGGGCACTCACCACCGCAAGCCCCGCAATATTTGCCGGTAGGCCAACCGGAAGCATGATCCATCCGCCCACACTGGTCAGAAAGCCCTGCGCCGAGGCCAACCCCACATGCTGCATGATGAGCGAATCGATGGCGGCTTCCCGTTCGCCGCGGGACTGCATGGCCCGCGCAGCTAGAGCTTTCGCCCCTGGCAACCCGTCATTGCCGTAAATCGCAAAGTCAATGATGTTGCGCAGAAGGCCCCCGGCAACTTCAGGGGTTCGGGTCATCAGCTGTTTGCCAATCTGGGCTGGCTTGGCCATCGGGCCTCCTCGTGCGATCACCCTCAGCCTAGGTGAGGCACACCAACCGGTCATCCGGCGCGGCCCCGAATGAACCCCGAGATGCCGGGCCAACCGTGCACGTGGGCGGCGTCGGCTTCTCGCCGTGGAGAGAACCATCCATCTCATTCGCGGCCAACATGTCGGTCCGGTGAGGCAGAATCGCCCCATGAGGCGGCTGAACATCTTTGGCCCGGTTGGGCAGTGGCCAGACCAAGACCTCATCGCTGCCACCGAGTCCTTGGACCCCGACCTCACCATCGCCGCGTACCGCAGCGGAGTCTTCCCGATGCCCCTGGAACACTTCGGGTTTCCCGGGATCGGCTGGTGGTCCCCGATGCGACGTGGCGTCCTCACCCTGGACGCGCTGCACGTCACCCGCTCGCTGCGCAAGATGAGCAAGCGCTACACAACCACCATCGACACTGCTTTCAGCGAGGTGATCGCTGGCTGCGCAAACCCTGATCGCGAGCATGGCTGGATCGATGATCAAATCTCCGAGATTTACCACGAACTGCACCGCACCGGTTGGGCGCACTCGGTGGAAACCTGGGATGCGTCCGGACGACTCGTCGGCGGTCTGTACGGCATTTCTTTGGGTGGACTGTTCGCCGGAGAATCCATGTTTCACGATCCCCAGTGGGGTCGCGACGCCTCGAAAGTCGCTTTGATGCGACTCGTTGACTTCCTCAGCGATGCCACCGCAGAAGAGCGAATTATCGACACCCAATGGCTCACCCCGCACCTGGCCAGCCTGGGCGTGATGGAAATCGACCGCGCCGAATACCTCGACGTACTCGATGACGCCCTGCTGGTTCCCGAACCCCTGTGGCCTCAGAAGGCCGCCTGAGACGGCACCCATTCGCGGTTGTCGGTACCCTCTAGGCTGAATCTGTTCAGAACACGGGGGAAACAATGGGGGTGACTAGGGGCCGCGCTCAATCGTGGCGGTTTCCCAAAGTGCCGTTCCCAACGTGGACCACCAACCATCGCGTCGGCATCCCCATGATCGTGTCGGCGACGGTGGTCTCGGTCCTCATCGCCGTCTCCGGCCCATCCGCAGTCACCGTCAAACTCGGCCCTCGCGTCAGCCTGCTCCCACCGTGGTACCTGCCGGTGAGCTGGGTTCAGCTCGGCGAATGGCTTGTGGTTCCGCTGCTGTGGGTCTTTCTCTTCGTTGGCGTGATCGGCCTGTGGATTAGCTGGCGCGCTATCAACGCCGGATGGCGCCCCAACAACCGCAAACTATTCGCCTTCGGAGCCGGACTGAGCGTGGTGTCTTGTCTGGTGCCACCACTGACCTCAGCCGATGTTTTGATGTATGCCGCCTATGGACGGCTCCAAGTAATCGGCCGAAACCCTTACCAGTTCACCGCCGCCGACTATTTCCGCGAATCGTGGGATCCGGTGTTGTCGTGGACAGAGCGCCCCTGGCAGGACACCCCGAGCGTG
>CAYWIN010000158.1:2235-4932 GCA_964458365.1 uncultured Propionibacteriaceae bacterium | reverse complement strand
ATTCCCCACTGCGTTGTTCCGACGTCGGCAGCTTCGCCTGGGTTATGCGCTCACCGCCGGTGCGGGTTTGGGGGAGACCAGCTTGGTCTTCTTGCCTTCGTTAGCCGTGGCGGCCATGGGTATTGCCCCGCAGGTGTCCAGTTTCCTGCTGCTTCCGGTCGTTCTGGCGATGAGCGTGGGATCACCATTGGCCGGAAAGTGGCTGGATCGGGCTGGTTCGAAAGTCGTGATTCTGGTGGGTATCGCCGTGATGACCGTGGGAATGTTCGCGCTCAGTCTCACCGCGTCAAACCTCGTGGGGTTCATCGTTTCCGGACTCCTGATCGGGTTCGGCCTCTCTGCCCTGTTGGGAGCACCGATTCGCTATGTCACATTGAACGAAACCAGTGCGGCAGAGCGTTCCTCGGCCCAAGGCCTGGTCAATATCTTCACCAGCACCGGTCAGCTTTTTGGCAGCGCCGTGGTGGGGGCGGTCGCCGCTTCGGCGGTCTCTGCGCAATTGGGTTACCAGGCCGCCTACCTGTTGATCGGCGTGCTGGGTTTGGGCTGGCTGATCGTGGCCGCCTTCTTGAAAGATCGACGGGCCGAAGCAGCCACGATGGTTGCGGACGATTCGGACGCGCAGCATGCGTGACCGAATCGTGCGTGCTGCCGCAGATCACTTTGTGAATCGGGGCTATGACGGAACGTCGATGCGGGAGATCGCTGCCGACTGTGGAATCACCAAGGCGGCCCTCTACTACCACTTTGCGGGAAAGGCCGAGCTGCTCAGTGCGATCTTCTCCGACTATCTGGACCAGGTCGCCGCGATCGTGGAAGCCCAATCATCCGAGGCCGATGCGGAATCTCGACTGCGTGCCGTGATCCGAGGTCTCTTTGACCTTCCTGGCGATCGCCGAACACTGCTGCGCCTAGCCATGCACGATGTTGACCGTCTGGGAGCCGAACAGCGGGTGGCCTTCAACCAGGCCTATCGGGATCGATTCCTTATCCCGTTGCGGGAGATCTTTGCCGCTGGAATCGCTGAAGAAACCTTCATTGATGGCGATCCCGACTTCTTTGTGAAGCTGCTCTTGGGCACGATCTATCCCTTCTTCGCCTCGAGCGGTCACCCTCAGAATCCGGGTGAATCAGCTGATGTCGAGCTTCTGTCGGACGTGTTGTGCCGCGGCCTGAGTCGTCCGGCCTGTGGCCGGTGAGTTTCTTCAGTGGGGCTAAACTGAACGCGAACGTGCTCCGGGATCGGTGAAACTCCGAGCCGGCGGTGAAAGCCCGCGACCCGGCCAGATGGCATCGACCACGATGTTGACGGCTGGTTGACCTGGTGAAATTCCAGGGCCGACGGTGAAAGTCCGGATGGGAGGCAGCACGCGGGGTTTTCGCGCTTTGACGTGTCAGCATCTCGCTTTGCATGCCCCTTCGCCTCGGATCCGTCGAGGTGGAGGTGGAATGAAACGCGATGCGATCGCCCCGATCGCTTTGGGAATCCTGCTGATCGTGGGCTGGGTGCTCACGGCGGGCAGTGGTTCTGCGTTGCTACCCACGCCTAGTGCGGTGGGTGCCCGAATCCTCGCCAACCTCGCAGATCCGCAGTTCTGGCCTTACTTCGGTCTGACTGTGCTCGAAGCGTTCGGTGGGGTATTGATCGGCGTTGCGGTCGCCCTGCCCCTGGCGGTGCTGCTGCACCGGTCGTTGTGGGCATCGGCTGCCGTAAATCCTTTCCTGGGTGCTACCCAAGCAATTCCCGCAGTTGCTTTAGCGCCGCTTCTGGTGCTGTGGATTGGTTACGGCCTGACTCCGGTGGTCTTGCTTTGCGCCCTGATTGTTTTCTTCCCGATTCTGGTCGCTTCCGTCGTGGGGCTGCGTCATGTGGACGGTGCGGTCGTCGATGCCGCCCGGATGGATGGTGCCAATGGCTGGCAACTGTTGATCTCGATCGAATTGCCGATGGCTCTGCCCAGCATTCTCGGTGGCTTGCGCAACGGAGTGAGTTTGGCGATTACCGGCGCCATCGTGGGGGAGATGGTGATGGGGGGCAGCGGTCTGGGCACTGTGCTCAGCATCCAACGCGGCAACGTTGATACCGCCGGGATGTTCGCCACGATCTTCTGGCTTTGTCTCGTGGCCTCTGCGGCCTATGCATCTGTCGTGTTCTGGGAAAGAAATTCTCGAATCGTATCGTCGCTGAATACGCGATCTGAAAGGTAATCATGAAACGAGTTGTCGTTTTGGTGATCGGACTGGCTTTGGCCCTGACGGGTTGCGCCGGGGGTGTGACGTCGACCCAAAGCCCTGTGATTGGCTTGACCTACATCCCTAACGTGCAATTCAGCCCGTTCTATGTCGCTCAGACTGATGGAGCTTTCGCCGCCGCCAAGGTGAATCCGACGCTGCGTCACCATGGCACCTCCGAGTCGCTGTTCACTGCATTGGTCGCCGGACAAGAACAGTTCGTGGTTGCTGGCGGCGACGAAATGATGGAGGCGCGTTCACAAGGTCTCGACCTCGTGGCGGTGGCTTCTTACTACCACCAGTATCCAGCTGAGGTGATGGTGCCGAAGAACTCGTCGATCACGTCGTTGGCGGGGCTTCGGGGCGCCACCATCGGGATTCCAAGTAAGTCCGGTGAGACCTGGTTTGCGCTCTTGGTAGCCCTGCAAACCGCTGGGCTCACCCAAGCCGACGTCAAGATCGAGG
>CAYWIN010000158.1:0-2225 GCA_964458365.1 uncultured Propionibacteriaceae bacterium | reverse complement strand
ATCGAGGAAATCAGCTACACCCAGATCCCGGCGCTGACTAGGGGCAAGGTTGATGCGGCTGTGGGGTTCAGCAACTCCGATGCGGTACAGGCTGCTCTGAGTGGGTTGCCCATCCGAACCTTTCCCGTCGCCCATGGCACGGTGCCGCTGGTGAGTTCGAGTCTGATTACCACCCGGCAGTACGCCCAGCAGCACCCGGACGTGGTCAAAGGGGTTGTGGCCGGAATGATGGCTGGCGTTAGTTCGGTGGTAAAAGACCCCGCTAACGCCATGAAGGTCAGCGTCCACTACATTCCTGATCTGAATACCCCAGCTTCAACAGCGGCGGCGAGAGCGACCCTCGCGGCAACCAACAAACTGTGGACTACTGCCGATGGTCGAATCAGCGGGCGCCTTGACCCTGCGCAGTGGAGTGCGATGGCCGATTTCATGGCACGGACAAAGCTGACGCCGACTCGTCAAGACCCAGCACTGGCCATGAGCAACACCTACCAGTGAGTGAGGATTTGGTGCCGTCGGCGATACCCTAGGTGCCGGCAGGAAACTGTCGTTGACATGGGAGACCGATGAGCGTTCACCAAGTACCGGGCTGGGACGAGTATTTCCTCAATATCGCCCAAGCTGTTTCGGCACGAGCGAAATGCACACGACGACATGTTGGCGCAGTGCTGGTGCTCGATCGAAGGATCATTGCGACCGGCTACAACGGGGCCGCTCCGGGCTTGCCCGACTGCCTGGACGGTGCCTGTCCGCGCGGTCAGCTGGACTATGACCAAGTTCCCGGTTTGGGGGACTACGACCGCCCGGGAACCGACGGGTTTTGTATTGCGATTCACGCCGAAGTGAACGCATTGCTGTTTGCCACCCGGGACACCAAGGGAGCAACGGCCTACATCACCGACCCGCCGTGTCCGGGATGCCGCAAAGCGCTGGCAGCAGCCGGTATCGTTCGGGCAGTTTGGCCAGACGGTGAGCACGATGCCGATCAATTGGTGGACTGGAGCCGATAGGGCAGCAATGAAACTCAATTTGCAGACCGGCCAGCTCAGCGCCTGGGTTGAGCGCGGCGTCGCGCTCTTCTGCCTAGGGACGCTGATTCCGGCCGCTTTTGGTGCGGCCACTCAGATTCCGCACATGGCCATGTGGTGGACCATCACCGTCGGAGGCGGCATCGTCGTCACCTCAATCGGGATGATGATCTTCAGCTTCCTGGGTCGCCGGATTCGTAGCTGGGCGATGATCTACGTCGGCTTGGTCTCGGTGGGTCTCATCACCTGGCCCGTGGCTTGGCAATCACCCGAACCTGCGACATCCAGTCCCTGGCTTTGGGTTTGTTTGGGCGTGGCTGCGGTGTGTCTGGCCGTGACCAGCGGCACGGCGTGGGGTTTTTCCTACGCTATTGCGGCAGGACTGCTTTTTGCGGTTATTCGGATGACCCCGTCTGGGCAGAGCATGAACCTGTTGGGCGCCGTTCAGGACATGATCGTCTTGGTGATGAACTCCTCAGTGGTGATCGTCGCCTTGGGCGTTGTGGGAAATGCCTTCAAGAGCCTTGACCAAATCGAGTTCGCCTCCCAGCGAGAGGCCACCGCCGCCGCCATCGATGAAGCGCTCCTAGAAGAGCGTCATCGACTCGACGGAATCGTTCACGACGAGGTGATGACCACTCTGGTCGCCGCAGCCCAAAACCCCAATGATCGACACGTCTGTGAGCAGGCGCAGCGGGCAGTAGATCGGCTGGCTGAGGCGGAAGCCCCCGCGGAAGCGCGCCTACCGGTCACCGGAGACCAACTGGCTTGGCTGGTTACCGATGTGGTCAACGCACTGATTCCCCAGGCAAAGATCGAGTCACACCTGGAAGGGCTCAACGTCCCCCAGCAGGTGGCGAGCACCCTGGGCATGGTCGTGCGTGAGGTCGCCCTCAACGTGGCCAAGCATTCCAAAGCCACCGACGTGAAGGTCATGTTGAGCACTCCGAATCCTGGCGAAGTCCTGGTTTCCGTGGCCGACAACGGAGTGGGTTTCGACCCAGAACAGGTCCCCAAACGACGCCTGGGCCTTCAAGTGTCGGTGGTTTACCGGATGTGGGCCATTGGCGGTCATGCCGAGATCCTGTCCAAACCTGGCGAGGGCACCACGGTCAACCTCAGCTGGGGCGCCGGAGGTGAAGTTCAGCGGGTTACCGAACCCGAGCCGCAAGTCGCGGCAACACCGCGCTCCCGACG
>CAYWIN010000157.1:0-4989 GCA_964458365.1 uncultured Propionibacteriaceae bacterium | reverse complement strand
CATATGCCGCCGGAACTGTTCGCGCCTCCAAATGATGGGCAAATCCCGTCGTGCCCGGCTTTGCGGTCAGCACTGCTGTGCCCGCCGGAGCCATTCGCCAGACAGCCCGTGACAGTTCCGACATCGGATCACCGTCGGAGTCGACGATCACTGCGACCGCAGGGCGCAGCCCGGTGCGCGCATCGTCGGCAATCAGCGCATCGGCCAACGCCGCACCGGCAAAGCGCGGGTTTTCGGCCAAGATTCCGCTCAGGGTCAGCGCTGCAGCATCGGCCCGTTCGGCATAGTCCGCACGGTCTGCCAGGAGTGACACCAACCGCAGGGCAGCGATCATGGCCGACGTTCCCGAGGGGGTCGGGTCGTCGCCGAAGGCCCGCGGACGGGCGAAGAGGGCTCCCGCATCGGCTTCGGCATCAAAGAACCCGTGGTCCTCGGCGCTGAACAATTCCAGTGCACGGTCAAGAATCAGCCCGGCACGTTCGAGCCATTCCGGATCTCCGGTGGCTCCGGACAACCGGGCAAAGCCCAACGCCACAGCCGCATAGTCCTCGGCAAAGCCACCGACGGCTGCGGCGACACCGTCCAGCGAGGTGCGTCGCAGGCGCCGATCCACCCAATGCACGTCCCACAGATAGGTCGCGGCGTCGCGAGCGGTTTCCAACCATTCAGGTTCGTTGAAGATCGTCGCCGCGAAGCACAGGGAGTCAATCAGCCAGCCGTTCCAGGCGGCCACCACCTTGTCGTCGCGGGCGGGGGCGTACCGGGCAAATCGTTCGGTGAGCAGCTTCGCGCTGATCTCGGCCAAACGTGCCGAGTCCGGATTGCCCGGCAACTGCAAGGTAGACAGACCATGCTCGAACGTTCCGGAGTCGGTGACATGGAAAGCTTTGGCCGCCCACGCGCCGTCCTCCTCACCTAAGGCGTCACGCAACAGGCCTGGCGTCCAGCAGTAGTAAATGCCTTCGTGGGACTGGCCATGGGCATCCAGACTGTCCGCATCCAGGGAGGAGGCAAAACCACCGTCTGGGGTGCGCATTTCCCGAACCAGCCACTCCACGATCCCCCGCACTACGCGTTCGCGACGCCAACGCATCACCGGGTCGTGATCGGCCGCGCGACGCCAGCTACGCGCGTAGGCCCCGAGGAGCAACGCGTTGTCGTAGAGCATCTTTTCGAAGTGGGGCACCGACCAGGCCGCATCGACTGCGTAGCGGTGGAACCCGCCGCCCAGCTGGTCATAGATTCCGCCACGGGCCATTGCATCGAAGCTGCGTTGCGCAGCGTCCAAAGACCCTGCTTCGCCTTTCACCAACAAGGCATCCAACACCTGGGTGGCCGGGAACTTCGGTGCACCACCAAATCCTCCGTGGAGTGGATCGAACTGATCGGCGAGCGCATTCTGCAACTCCCAAATGTTATGAGTCGCCTCGGGGGTTGGCGCCGGAAGAAAAGCCGGCGCCAGAGCCTCAGCGATGGCCGCCGCGGAGGCGTCTGCCTCTTCGCGACGGCTGTGCCAGGCGGTGGTGATGGCCTGCACGACCTCACCGAAGGAGGGCATCTCCGCCTGACGTTCGGGCGGGAAATACGTGCCCGCAAAGAACGGCAACCCTTCCGGGGTGCAGAAGACCGTCATTGGCCAGCCTCCCGAACCGGTGAGCGCCTGAGTCGCTGCCATAAAGACCGCATCCACATCAGGTCGTTCTTCCCGGTCGACTTTGATGGCCACAAAGTTGGGGTTGATCAGCTCGGCAATCGCCGGGTCAGAAAAGGACTCTTCGGCCATCACGTGGCACCAATGGCAGGCCGCATATCCCACCGACAGCAGGATTGGGCGCTGGGTCCGCGCCGCTTCAGCCATAGCTTCGGGACCCCATTCCCACCAATCGATGGGGTTGTCGGCGTGCAGCTTCAGATAGGGCGAGGTGGCACTGTGGAGTCGATTCACGCCGGTCAGCCTAAACGGCCGACCGCACCGAGGCCTACCTTCGCCTCACTTCATTGGACGAGGCGCGCCAGTTGCGCACCCCACGCAGTGGCCCGTTCCTGTTCGCCGTCCCGGAGTGGCCCGTATTTTCCCGCGACCACGAAACCCTCCGGTGAACTGATCAGACGGTATCCCTTGGCCTGCATGGCCTTGGCGATAGTTGGTGCACCTTTCCCGAATGGGCCTCGTACCTGAGTGTCGAAGGTGGCACATGCCGCAACCCCTTCGGGGAGGTCGTTCAGCCATTCCCGAATTGAGGGATGGCTGAGGTTCGCCGCCGGCGCACCAGGTTCGGGGCTGTCGGCGAGCCCGTCGCGCACCCGGTCCGACGACAGATGGAAGGCGAAGACCGGTGCCCCCGCAACGAGGAGATCAACGCCGTCCAGTGCCTCCCGGTCGGCTTCCGCCGTTGAAAGCGCCCGAGCCCCCTCACCCAACCCAGCGGCGATCGCCCGAGCAATCTGTGCCGTGTTACCAAAGACGGATTCAAAAACAACAGCTGCCTTCATCTATTCTCCTCATCGAGATCACGATCAGTGCCCTGCTTGCTGCACGGCTCAGCCGGGAAAGACCCAGTCTTTCCACTGGTCCGTCTGACCGATAGTAATCCCCGCGAAAAGGTCACTTTCGGGAAGGTCAACTTGGACGCGTGATCGCACCAACTGGTAATCCTCGGTGGGGTAAGCCGAGCGCTGGATATCCAGGGGAACCGCGAACCACCGCCCGTCGGGATCCACCTGTGTTGCATGCGCGCGCAGGGCGTCATCGCGAGTTTGAAAGTACTCCGAGCACGGGATGCGCGTGGTGATCCGGGCATGTTTGGGCTCGGCATCGCGAGTCAGGTCGGTGCCGTAGGGGCTCTCCAACCCGGCCTCCTGCATCGCCCGGGCCAGCTTCAGGAAACGCTCGCGGTGCAATGTGATGTCGTAGTAGACCTTTCCGACTAACCAGATTGGCCCCAACTCTGGCCAGGCCGTCGGACTGCTGGCCGCCTCGACGGCATCCATGGTGATCTTGTGGGTCATGATGTGATCTGGATGCGGATAGCCGCCATCCTCGGCATAGGTCGTCACCACGTGCGGACGAAACTCCCGAATCACCTTCACCAGGCGACCTGCGGCTTGCTCCACGTCTTGTGCCGCGAAAGCGTCCGGATCGACTTGCGGCCCCATCCCAGAGTCGACAAAACCCAGCCAGGTCTGTTCTATGTCCAAGATCATGGCCGCCCGCGCCATTTCTTCGCGCCGAAGCTCGACCAGCCGCGACTGGTTCTCCTCGTTGTCCATCTTGGGGTTGAGAATGTCGCCTCGCTCCCCGCCGGTGCAGGTGGCGACCAGCACCCGCACACCCCGGGCACGGTAGTACGCCGTCGTGGCCGCGCCCTTGCTCGATTCGTCGTCGGGGTGGGCATGAACGTGGAGGAGACGCAGGCCCTCGTGGCTGGCAGTCATAGACATCATTGTGGTCAACAAAAGGCCTAGCCGGTGGATTCCTCGGTGATTGTTCACCTCTGAAGGCGCAACAGCATTCGGGCACTTGGAGCACATCAGATAAATTGTCTGATTATGACCGATTCGACGACATGGCTAACCCAAGACGCTTTCGACCGACTGACCGAGGAACTTGCCTACCTCAAGGGCGAGGGACGTCGGCTCGTTTCGGCCAAGATTGCTCACGCCCGCGAAGAAGGCGACCTTAGTGAGAATGGCGGATATCACGCCGCCCGCGAAGAGCAAGGACACCAAGAGGCGCGAATCCGTCAGCTTCAGGCCATGCTGGAAAATGCTCAAGTCGGCGAGCCCGCTGGTGCTGCCGACGAGGCCACACCAGGCAGCACCATCACGATCTACTACGACGATGACCCGGATGACACCGACACATTCTTGATCGGATCGCGGGAGATGCTGGGCATCGACGATTCGGTGGATTTGGACGTGTACAGCCCCCAGTCGCCTTTGGGCGGTGCGGTCCTCGGGGCCAAGATCGGCCAGAAGGTCAGTTACACGGCTCCCACCGGCAAGCAGATTGAGGTCACCATCGTCGACGTCAAACCCCTTGGCGCCTAGCCCGCGACAAGGTTGGGCGGTTCAGGACGGCTTAGTCGAGGCTCGCGATCAGCCCGGCGGCTTCCTCAGGGCTCAATGCCCCGGCGGCGACTTCGCTGAGCACCTGTTCGCGGGTCAATCCGCTCGGATTGTTCTCTGCCCGAGCCAGGCCCAGCTTGACCAGCAGCTCCGTAAACCGCGCTCGGGCGGTGGGATAGGACACGCCCAGATGCTTCTCGACCTCACGCAGGTTGCCGCGTGAGGCAAGAAAGACACTGAGCAGCTCCGTTTCTCGTTCATCGAGCCCGCAGAAGTCGCAGTGTGCGAACTCGCCGACCAGTTCGGTGCCGCAGCTTCGACACCCCACCCGAGTTGTGATGAGGTCGCCGTCACAAACCGGGCACTGCGCGGGAGCTCGGTGTCTGGTCGCCACGTTCAGTCCTGATCAGGGTCGGTGATCACATTGGCCCACCCCATCACGACCCCCAGGTCGAGACGCGCAGAACCGTTGCCCACCACGAGTTCGTCCAGGCCACCGGTTGGCGAGCCACTGAAAGAGACCCGCCCCAGCTGGGCCTCGGCTCGCACCGTCACATTGGATGCCGGATCGAGTTCGATCGTGACTTGGCCCGACTCCACGCGGACACGCGACCGCCCGGTGGTGATAGCACCGGCCAGGGTCGCCGAACCGGCCTGCACGAGAACGTCACTGACTTCGGCCAGGTCACTCAGTTCGGCACTACCTGCGGTCAGTCGAACCTTGCCCAGGTAGGGCACGTCGCGACAGGTCAGGTGACCGGCGGTGACTTCGACGTCCAAGGCGATTGCGGGGTTGACACGAAGAACGAGTTCCTTGCCCAGGCCGAGGGCGCGAATGTCGTCAAAGCTGCGCGGCGGGCGCAGGATGGAAAAGCCGTCGAATGTGGGGCCGAGTTCGCCGTCGCTGGAAACTTCAAGCAC
>CAYWIN010000156.1:0-4992 GCA_964458365.1 uncultured Propionibacteriaceae bacterium | reverse complement strand
CGCCTGGGCCAATATCGAACCAACGTCGGCCAGCGTGGGCTTCGGCTTCGGCATCAACGTCGTGGTCTTTGCTGGTCAGGGGCAAAGCGAGGAGCCAATCGCGGTCCCTGCCGACGATCAGTACCGGGCGGTCTTTGCCCTGGCGGTGATCCTCTTCGTGAGGAACCCAGGTCCAGACCACTTCACCGGGGTCGGCGATCTCGTCAGGATGCGGTTCATATTTGATCGGGAATGAACCCGCATGATCGCCGGGGTAAGGCTGTGCGGCCACCTTCGCATTCGAGGCCCGATGAAAAATGTCTTCCATGGCATGAGTCAGGTTGCGTCCCAACCGTTCCCAGCCGTCGTCGTGCGCTTTCACAAGGAAAAGAATAGCTAGCCAACGCCACATTCGGGGGCAAACTCCCGACCGCATTGTGAGGCGATTCCACCCTCAATGTTGACTGTCAGTCGAACTCGATAGGCTGGAGCCCGGATAACGAGGAGAAATCAGTGCAGACTCAGCTCGGATCGGCCAGCCTTCCCCATGACGTCCCCACCCGCGTACATCGAACTGCTGTGATCGATAAGGAAGTGATCAGCTGAGGTTGACGATGCGTACCCCAAATAACACCTACCGGCTGCAGATCACCGAAGATTTCGACCTCATCGCCGCCGCAAAGACGCTGGCCTATTTGCGTGAACTGGGCGTTGACTGGGTCTATCTGTCGCCCCTGCTCGCCTCAGAGTCAGGCAGCGAACACGGGTATGACGTTGCCAACCACAACTCGATTGATCCTTCCCGTGGAAGGGCCGCGGGTCTATCCACTTTGGCCACCGAAGCGCATCGCCTCGGCATGGGTGTCCTGGTCGACATCGTTCCCAACCACGTCGGCGTATCGCAGCCGTGGGAGAACGACTGGTGGTGGCATGTGCTCACCCACGGTCAAGAATCGGTGTACGCCGAGGCGTTCGACATCGATTGGGAGTTTGGCTGTGGCAAGTTGCATGTTCCGGTCGTCGCCGACGGCGACATCGATGAGCATGGACGAATCTGCGGTCTGGAGTTGCTCGGCGGTGAACTGCACTACCACGATCAACGCTTCCCGCTGGCTCCCGACAGTGTCCGCAGCGGCGACGAGGACCCCAACGAAGTACATGCCCGCCAGCACTACAAGTTGGTCAACTGGCGCCAAGCTGACCACAACCTGAACTATCGGCGCTTCTTTGCCGTGAACTCGCTGGTGGCGATCCGGGTGGAGGAACGCGAGTGGTTTGAGCGATCCCATGCCGAGATCAAACGGTGGTTTGACGAGGGCCTGGTGGACGGCTTGCGGGTCGACCATCCTGACGGTTTGCGGGATCCGGGGCGTTACTTGGACGATCTCGCCGAGCTGTCCGGCAATACCTACGTGCTGGTGGAAAAGATCCTCGGCCTGGAACGTGACGATGCAGGCCAGATTGCGCTTGAGGAGCTGCCGTCCGGATGGGCGACTGCGGGCACTACGGGCTACGACGCACTCGCCCTGATTGATCGCGTGTTGGTAGATCCTGACGGTGAAGCCCCCTTGGACAGTCTGGAACGCCGACTTCGCGGGCCCCGGCATGGATGGCCATCCTTGGTCAGAGATGGCAAGCTCACCGTCGCAAAAACGGTCCTGGGCTCCGAGGTGAGCAGGCTGGCACGCGAAGTCGTTGAGGCACTGGATGAACCGGTCCCGATCGATCAAGTCACCGAGGCGTTGGCTGAACTCTTGGCCGATTTTGAGGTTTACCGCTCGTACCTTCCCGAAGGTCGAGAGCATCTTGAACGCGCCTTTGGCCTGGCCTGGGAACACCGCCCCGAGCTCGGATCAATTCTCAACCGGCTTTACCCCTTGCTCGCCGATGGTTCGGTGCCGGTCGCGCAGCGCTTCCAGCAGACCACGGGCACGGTGATGGCCAAGGGTGTTGAAGATCTGGCCGACTACCGCACGTCCAGGCTCACCTCGCTCAATGAGGTTGGCGGAAATCCGAGCATCTTCGCTATTTCGGACAATGAGTTCCATGAGCTGATGGCTTTGCGCCAGCAGGAATGGCCGCAGGCGATGGTGGCCAGCACAACTCACGACACCAAGCGCGGCGAGGGAACCCGCGCCCGCATCAATGTGCTGGCAGAAATGCCACAGTTTTGGTCGGAGGCGCTGGATGAGCTGCTGGCTGCCGTCCCGGTACCGGACCCTGGAATGGCCAATCTGCTGTGGCAAGCCATCATCGGAGTCTGGCCTGCCGAACGCCAACGGCTGCACGATTACGCCACGAAGGCGATGCGCGAAGCAGGCGAACACACCTGGTGGACGGCACCTCAACCCCAGTTTGAGGACGCCATCCAAGCCTGTGTCGATGCGGCCTTTGACGATCCGGTCGTGGTGAAGATTCTGGATCGCGTTCTGGCTGCTGTGGCCGATGCGGGCCGCGACAACGCGTTGGCCGCCAAGCTGCTCACCCTCACGATCCCCGGAGTTCCGGATGTCTATCAGGGCAGCGAGTTGTGGGAACACAACCTGGTCGATCCCGACAACCGGCGCCCGGTGGATTTCGCCACCCGATCCACGGTTCTTTCTCGGGTCCGGCTGGGTTCCCGTCCAGAGCTCGACGGGGGCCTGAATGATCTCGGGGAGGTCAAACTCCTGGTCACTCACCAAGCGCTCACCTTGCGGCGGGAACACCCGGAGTACTTCACCCGCTATCGTCCGCTTCCCGCTCATGGAGCAGCGGCCAACCATGCGCTGGCTTTCAGTCGAGGCGGAGCGATCACGGTGGTCACCCGGTTGCCGGTCGGGCTGAAACGACTTGGTGGCTGGGGGGAAACACGTCTGCGCCTACCGGAAGGACGCTGGCGGGATCTCATCTCGGGGCATCTGGTTGAAACTGATGATCATCGCGGTGTGCTGCTGGCCGACCTGCTTGACCGATACCCGGTCGCGCTCTTGGTCAGGGAGCAACGCCGCACCGGTGAACGCGGGCGGTTCGACGTATGGGCGCCGATTCCTCGCCAGGTGCGGTTGCAGGTCGGCGATCGGATTGTGCCGATGGAGAAGGGTGTCGACGGTTGGTGGACGCCCACCGAACCCGAACCCTTGGGGCGCGTCGATTACGGCTATCTGCTCGATGACGATCCGCAGCCTCGGCCTGATCCACGTAGCCGATGGCAGCCCTACGGAGTCCATGGCCTGTCGCGCAGTTATGACACGGAAGGCTTCCTCTGGCACGACCAGGACTGGCATGGGCGCTCGCTGCCTGGTGCGGTGATCTACGAACTTCATATTGGGGCATTCACCGCCGAGGGAACCCTTGACGCCGCCATCGACCGGTTGGAGCACCTCTCGTCTCTCGGCGTCGACTTCGTCGAACTCATGCCGGTCGCCGCATTCGAAGGCGACTACGGGTGGGGCTACGACGGGGTGAGCTGGTTCGCCGTCCATGAACCCTACGGCGGCCCAGACGCCTATCGGCGCTTTGTGGATGCCGCCCATCGCGCGGGACTGGGCGTGGTGCAGGACGTGGTCTACAACCACTTCGGGCCGGTGGGGAACTACGCCACCATGTTCGGGCCGTACCTTGCCGACGGCGGTGGTCGTTGGGGTTCGGTGGTCAACCTGGACGGCCCCGGAAGTACCGAAGTGCGCCGCTTCATTTCCGACAATGTGCGCCACTGGTTTGTCGACATGCACGTCGATGCGCTGCGGCTCGACGCTGTTCATGCGCTCACCGACAGCTCGCCGACTCATCTGCTGGAAGACCTGGCAATGGTGACCGCCGACCTGGCAGCCCACACGCGTCGCCCGCTGACGCTGATCGCCGAATCCGAAGACAACGATCCACGGATCATCACGCCACGCCAGGCGGGTGGCTACGGCATCGATGCGGTCTGGAACGACGATTTCCATCACGCCTTGCATTCGGCGCTCACCGGCGAAGGTGGTGGCTATTACGCGGATTTCACCCAGCTCAGTGCGCTGGCGAAAGCCTGCGAGCACGGTTTTTTCCATGACGGCACGTGGTCGAGTTTCCGGGGTCGAGTGCATGGCAGTCCACTGGATGTGGGGCGAGTGCCCGCCTGGCGCCTCGTGGTGTGTTCGGCCAACCATGACCAGGTCGGCAATCGAGCCCGTGGGGATCGTCCCGAGGAGGTTTTGGATGCCGACCAGCTGGCCTGTGCGGCACTGCTTACTTTGACGTCTGGTTTCACCCCGATGCTCTTCATGGGCCAGGAATGGGCGGCCAGCACTCCCTTTCCCTATTTCACGGCCTACACCGATCCTCAGATCGGTCAGGCGGTCAGCGAAGGCCGTCTGGCGGAGTTTGCCGACATGGGGTGGAACCGTGATCAGGTTCCCGATCCGCAGGATCCAAGCACCTTTGTCTCGGCGAAGCTCGATTGGGACGAAGCCACTCAACCTCGGCATCTGGAGTTGGTGGACGCTTATCGCCGGCTGATTGCGTTGCGTCGCCAGTACTCGGAGCTGACCAATCCGGTGATGGCGCGCACGCGGTGTGAGTTTAGTGAGGAGCAGCGCTGGTTCCTGATGCGTCGTGGGGGACTGGCCATCGTGGTCAACTTTGCCGACCAGGAAGTTACCTTGGATCTGGGCGGGCCACACCAGTTGCGTTGGGCAACCCCATCAGGAGCGAGCGTGGACGGCAGCCAGGTGGTTTTGCCCGCCCACGCGGGTGTGGTGCTTCTTCCGCTGCAACAGTGAGGCGGGATCAGTTGCGACGGTAGCGGCTCAACGGTCCGTAGCGGACTGCCCCGACCGGTGCAGAAAAGGACGGGTCGGGATGCCGTCGAGTGCGCCATGCTGCGAAGAACGCCCGGCTGGTTGGCAGCCAGGTCAGAACCGCGCTTGCGAAGGCAGCGAGAATCGCCACCCATCCGAACGGGTGGGCAATCAGCAAGAGTCCGGACGCCGCGGCGGCGATGATGGCCGCATTGCGTGTCCAGTCGTATCCCCACCAGGCGTAGTAGCCGGT
>CAYWIN010000155.1:1230-4994 GCA_964458365.1 uncultured Propionibacteriaceae bacterium | reverse complement strand
CGTGGTAAAGAGTCGGTGTGCCGGGCGGCAGCAGCGAATCGTCAATGATGTCTTTGCCGAACGGGAAGCAGGTCACCGGAATCATCTTGATGTTGGCCACGGCCAACGGAATGCCCACGATGGTGATCGCCTGAGCCACTGCGGTCGTCACGTGACCGATGGCCAGCCACAGTCCGGCGATCAGGAACCACAGCACGTTGCCCAATGCCGAGCCGAAACCGGCACCGGGTTTACTCACCACCGACCGCCCGAACGGCCACAGCGCGTAACCCGCCATCCGGAACGACGCGATCCCAAATGGAATAGTCACGATCAGCACGCAGGCCACGATTCCGGCCAGAACATAGCCCAAGGCCAGCCACAGCCCCCCAAAGACCAGCCAGATCACGTTCAATAAAGTTCGCACGTTTCCATCAAACCCGATTCGTCCGCGATCCGAAGCAGGTTCACCCCTCGTTCACCCCTGGCTCGCACCCCATCAACCCCGGGCACCGCCCACTAGAGTTGCCGCCATGCCCATTTACCGCGACGTCGTGTCCTATGTGCGTCGCTCGGCCCGGATGAACCCTTCCCAGCAAAAAGCCTGGGATACGCACCACGAAGCCTGGGTGATTGATCTACCTGCAGGCGAGCGCGAAACATCCGTCGCGCCGGAGGCCAGCGTCGATTGGGAGGCCGAATTCGGACGCGCTGCGCCGCTCATCGTTGAAATCGGATCCGGGTCTGGCCAGGCGATTACCGCCGGGGCTCAAGCCCACCCAGAGGCCAACCTGATCGCCTTCGAAGTGTTCACCCCCGCCGTCGCTTCGACCTTGAGCCTGCTGTCCCGCGAAGGAATCACCAACGTTCGTCTCGTGGTTGCCGACGGCGCTCAAGCCCTCGCCACCGTGTTCGATCCGGCCAGCATCACCGAATTGTGGACGTTCTTCCCCGACCCGTGGCACAAGGCCCGCCACAACAAGCGCCGTCTGGTCAGCGGCCCCTTCGCCGACCTCGTAGCCGGACGGCTGCGTCCTGCGGGCAGCTGGCGTCTTGCCACCGACTGGGCGGACTATGCCGAGGCGATGCGCGAAACTCTCGATGCGCACCCGAATCTGAATGCGGTTCAAGCGGGCTGGGCGCCACGTTTCGGGGTGCGGCCGATTACCAAATACGAGCAACGCGGCCTTGACGCCGGTCGCTCCATTTACGATCTGCATTACCAACGATCATGAACCGCTATCGCCTCGACATCGCCTACGACGGTGCCGCCTTCCATGGATGGGCGGCACAAACCGGGCTGCGCACCGTGCAAGGCGAACTGGAAGCCTGGATCGGGCGTGTGTTACGCCTTGCGGAACCGCCGGTCCTGACCTGTGCCGGGCGCACCGATGCCGGAGTTCATGCTCGCGGCCAAGTCGCCCATGTCGACCTTGACCTTCCCGACCCTTCGCAGGTCGCCGCAACACTGTTTCGTCGGCTCCGTCGCGCCCTGCCCGAGGACGTCGTGGTTCAGGCCGTCCACCTCGCACCGGACGGCTTCGACGCCCGCTTTGCCGCAATTTGGCGCCGATACGCCTATCGGCTCACGGATTCCGTCCCCGACCCTTTGCAGCGATTCACCACCGCCACCGTGCGCACGCCCGTCGATCTCGACACAGTGAACCAGGGCGCACAGGTGTTGCTGGGTCTCCACAATTTCGCCGCATTTTGCCGGGCAAGAGAAGGCGCAACCACCATCCGCGAACTTCAACATCTGCATGCCGAACGCCGCAGCGATGGCCGAATCGAAATTGGGGTCCGCGCCGACGCGTTTTGCCATTCAATGGTTCGATCGCTGGTCGGTGCGCTGGTTGCCGTCGGCACCGGACGTCGGGATCTCGACTGGCTGAAGAGCTTGCTCGACGCGGACGCCCGTGTCGGAGATATCCCGGTGATGGCGGCATGCGGATTGACTTTGGAAGAGGTCGGTTATCCCTCCGACGACAAGCTGGCCAGCCGGGTCATCCAGGCCAAGGCACGACGGGACTGCGAATGAGTCACTACTTCGAAACTCCCACCGGACCGGAAAACCGGCGCGAGCTGACTGTGCGGTTTTGGGACGAAGAGTGGGCCTTCACCACCGCAGATGGTGTTTTCTCCGGTTCACGCCTGGACCCGGGCACGGCAGTTTTGCTGCGCGAATCAACCCCGGCGCCCGAATCGCGCCGAATTCTCGATCTGGGTTGTGGATACGGCGTGCTGGCCGTCGCGTTAGCCGTCGCCTGTCCTCAGGCAATTGTTGATGCTGTCGACGTGAATTCCCGAGCGTTGGAATTGGCCACAAGCAATGCACAGGTCCATGGCGTATCCGAGCGCGTTCACGCCCTGCTGCCCGATCACGTTGATCCCCAGGCGCGCTACGACGAAATCTGGTCCAATCCGCCGATTCGGATCGGAAAAGCAGCCCTGCATGAGCTGCTCCTGACCTGGCTGCCCCGGCTTTCACCCAACGGTGTGGCTCGTCTGGTGGTCAGCAAGAACCTCGGTGCTGATTCGCTCCAAAGCTGGCTGATCGCACAAGGTTTCACCTGCGAGCGCTATGCCAGCGCCAAGGGGTTTCGGCTTTTCCGGGTCACCCAGAACTGAGTATTCCTCCGCTACACGAGTCCGGCCGCAAGACACCGGTGCCGCTTGTGCGTACCGAGATCGTGGTTTCCGGCGTCTGGCCTGGGATAGGGTGTGCGCACCTGAACTTGTGCAGGGGAACCCGGTGTGAATCCGGGACTGACCCGCAACCGTGACGCCGAAAGGCCAAGTCGGAATGCCTGCCATGTTTTGGCTCAGTTATCACCTGTCGAGGCGTACGGGTTGAGCCGGTCTTGCCGGTCCCGCGGCTTCGCGTGAAAGGACCGCAATGATCTCCAGATTCACCCGGGCCCTCGCCGTCGGGATTACGGCGACACTCGTATCGGTCAGCGTGCTCGCTGCCCCCAACGCGATGGCGGCGCCAAAATCGACGCCCACTTCGTGCGACGGCGTGTGGGTTGCTGTACAGCTCAGCGACGACCAGAAGCCTGCCCTGGGCTGCGCGACTGACTACAGCACCAACACCAAGATGCTGGAGAGCGCTGGCTTTGAGGTGAAGACGTCCGATTCGGCCTACGGCCTGTCGCTGGATCAGATCGACGGCAACCCTGAAACCGTCGGCGGGGACTATTACTGGTATCAGGCCAGCGCCCCGATCGGTTCCGACGGGAAGGTTGGGGACTGGGCAGCAGGCTCCGGATTCGGCGTGGACAAGCCCGACACGAAGGCGGTGTCCGGCTTCCGTTTGACGAACTGGAAGACCGCGAGTTGGCCGCCCCCTGGCCCGGAACTGGCGTCCGTTCCGGTAGCGAAGTCCGACCCTGATCCGGCCCCCGCACCGGGCGGATCCGATCCAGCCCCGTCCGCTTCGACCGCGTCAGCTGCCAAGGCAGCAAAATGGCTGGCGTCAAGCGTCACGACCTCCTGGGATTCCGCAGGTGCCGCATTGGATGCTGGCCTGGCCCTGTCCACCCGCGAATGTGCCTACTCGAGCAAGCTGAAGTCCATCCGCGCCTACCTGCTGACTCAGGCCGATGACTACTCCTCCAGCAGCGCGTACGCCGCTGCCAAGCTCGCGGTGTTTGCCTCCACCGTGGGAGATGACCCCTCCAATTTTGGCGGCATTGACCTGGGCAGCCGGATCACCGCCGACGTCGGGGCGAATGGACAACTCGGGACCGCACCGAACTTCGCCTTCGGGCAGGCATTGGGCATGA
>CAYWIN010000155.1:0-1220 GCA_964458365.1 uncultured Propionibacteriaceae bacterium | reverse complement strand
GTTCGCGCTCGCCACCGAGTTGCAGGCCTTCGCCGCACCGGCACCGCCCCCACCCCGAAAATGGTCGAATATTTGATCAGCCTGCAAATGGACAATGGCGCCTGGGGCTTCGGCACCACCGCCGACCCGGATGCCACTGCCTTGGCATTGACCGCACTGTCGGATTCTGTTGTCACCCCGACCGCTGAGATCACTGCTGCTATCGCGAAGGCAAAGACCTGGGCGGCAGGGGCCAAGCAGCCCGCCGGGTACTGGGAGAACTATTCACCGGTTGATTCCACTTCGCTGTTGGGAGCCGCACTGAAGGCGCACGGCGTGAACGTCTCCGGCCCCCTGGCCTGGATGGGAACCCAGCAGCTCACCAACGGCGCCTTCCCGAATGAGCTGAACGGCACCACTGCCAACCAGATGGCGACCGCAAACGCCATGTACCTGCTGACGTCCAAGACCTACGCCACCGTCTCCGCGCCGCTTTCCACCTGCCGTGCAGACGACACATCGGGCAAGACGTTGGCCAATACCGGCACGAGCGCTTCGTGGCCGCTGGGCATTGCCGGGGTGGGCTTCGTCGCGCTGGGCGCCGCTTTGGTCCGCCTACGCCGGACGCCGGTCGAAGCGAGGCGGGACCGATGAAGCGCCTTATCACCGCAGCCTTTGCCACATTGACCCTGCTGGGTGCGTCCTGGATGGGCGCACCGGCGGCAAGTGCGCAGGACTATTCCGCCTGCAACGGGGTGTGGGTGGTGATTGACTACGGCTCTTTGGGTGGCGGAGTTACCACCAGATGCGCAACCAGCTACAGCTCGGGAACTGCCGCGCTGCGGGCCGTCTCCTCAGTCACCGTGAGCAACGGGATGATCCTCAAAATCAATAGCAAGCCCAGCAAGTCCGACATCTACCAGGCGTACTGGTCGTATTGGCATGCCTCGCGGCAATCCGATGGCAGCTACGGATCCTGGTCGTATTCGCAACTCGGCGGAAACAGCTACCACCCCGCCAAGGGGTCCGCCGAGGGCTGGCACTACATCAGCTTGAGTGACAGGGCGTCAGGTCCGGGCGCCAAACCGCCGAAGAACCCCGTCAAGTCGGCGCCCAAGCCCAAAGCGCCCGCCCCGAACACCAAAGCTGCCCCGGCCGCACCAGCTCCAGGCGCCCCGGCCGCACCCGCCTCTGCACCTGGACAGCCACCGGCTTCGGCACCTGCTGGTGCACCTTCGAGT
>CAYWIN010000154.1:0-5011 GCA_964458365.1 uncultured Propionibacteriaceae bacterium | reverse complement strand
GCGTGGAATACCTCATGGAAACCAAACCAGGTCGGTGAGGGGTCTGGTCGTTTGCGGGCGTACACCAGTGCGCCGATCGAGTAGACCAGGCCACCGGCCACGATCAAAATGACGACAGCCGGCCCGCCCGCCGTCCAAAACGCGGGCAGCCAACCGACCCCTGTCCAACCCAGCCCCAGGTAGCAGGCCACGTCCACCCAGCGCGGGGCGGTCTGCCAAAAGATCCGAATCAACAAAGCCACGATGGCGATGCCCCAGACGACGGCCAACAAGATGGTGGCCTGCAGTGGGTCGAGCAAGGCCAGCCCGATCGGGGTGTAGGTCGATGCGATGAAGACAAAGATGTTGGCGTGGTCCCAGCGACGCAGGGCCGCTTTGGTTCGCGGGCTCCAGTGACCGAGGTGATACGCCGCGCTGGTGCCGAAGAGCATGACCGAACCGGCGAGCCAGATTGCTCCGCCGATCTTGCTTGCGGTTGTGGGAGCCAAGACGATGAGCAAGACACCCCCGATGATGGCCAGCGGAGTCATGCCGAAGTGAAGCCAGCCCCGAAGGCGGGGTTTGGTGAGTTCGTTATCCGTCATGTCGGTCCGTTCCGTGATGCCCGATGGGGTAGTGGTGCTCACGACGCCTCCTTGGCTCCATCGACGAAACTTACTACACCGTAGGTTAGTCATCGGGGTGGGTCGAATATCGAATCTAGACGACCGTTTGAAAGGCAAACTCCCTCACGCGCGGAACGAACAGCTTGGTTCCGGCGGTAGGGTTCGGGTATGCCGATTGGGGGTTTGCTGGGTGACATTGTCGATCGCGCCCAGTCATGGGGATTCCTCTATCGCTACTACGAGAAGCGAGTGCTGGCCGAACTTGATCCCGGTGCGATGCCACGCCATGTCGCCGTTTTGGCCGACGGAAATCGGCGCTGGGCCCGGACGAATGCCCCAGGAAAGCCACTCGTTGTCGGATACCAAGCCGGCGCTGACAAGCTGAAAGAGTTCGTTGGCTGGTGCGCCGACCTCGGCATTCCGCTGGTCACCTTGTGGGTTCTATCCACCGAAAACTTGCGGCGCTCCACCGGGGATGAAGTGACGCCCCTGCTGGACGTCATCCAACGACTTGTCGCAGACCTTGCGGCCAATGGTCAGTACCGGGTCCAGGTCGTTGGCGATCCCAGTTTGTTGCCCAAGGAGATGGCCGAAAGCCTGCGGGCGTCGGAACTCGCCACCGCCAACAACACTGGATGCCACGTCAACGTTGCGATTGCCTACGGCGGACGACACGAGTTGCGCGACGCGGTTCGGTCACTGTTGGCCAGCGAAGCCGCCAAGGGCAACAACTTGGGCAAGCTGGCCGACAGTTTGGAGATCGACGACATTGCCGAGCATCTGTACACCGCCGGTCAGCCCGACCCGGATCTCATCATCCGCACGTCGGGGGAACAACGCCTGTCCGGGTTCCTGATCTGGCAATCCGCACATAGCGAGTTCTACTTCTGTGAGGCGTTGTGGCCTGATTTCCGCAAAGTGGACTTCGTTCGGGCCTTGCGCGCCTATTCCCAGCGGGAACGCCGGTTCGGGCGCTGAGCTAGCGAACCAGGAGCCGTGTGGTTACCGCGACCCGGGAGAGAAAAGCGCTGCGTCGGACGGTCACCTTCAACGAGACCTTGTGCCGACGATCAGCGGACTTGAGCTTGTAAGAGGACTTCGTGGCACCCCGAATGGCCTTGCCGTCGCGCAGCCACTGATAGCTGTAGGTGCTCGGCGATGGCGACCACGCGCCTCGGTAAAGGGTGAGTTTTCGTCCGACTCGGAAGGTGCCGATCATCCGCGGTGCGGTTTTGAGCGCGAACGCCCCATAGGTCACTGCACACGACCGACTCGTCTTCAGAACTCGGGTGCCGTCCAAGGCAGACGACACTTCGACGGTCAGTGATCGTCCAAGGTCGGCCGGCACGGGAACGTACGTGGCCTGCGTGGCGCCGCTGATCACCACACCATTTCGGTACCACCGGAAAGTGCTGACCGCCGTTGACGGTGTGACGGTGTAACTGGCCCGAAGCGCTGTTCCAACCCGTACACCGGTGGGCAATGCCAGGGTCGTGATCTCCAAAGGCGACGGGGCAATCGGGTGAAGCTGTGCGTAAAGCTCGTTCACGGCTGCTTCGGCGTTGACGATTCCTGCGCCGCAGCCATTTGCGGTGCAGGTGGCTTCGTTGATCGGGGTTGCGGTCTTCGTGATCAATGCGGTGACTTGCGCTACGGACACATCGGGATTCATGGACCGCAGGAGGGCGATGACCCCAGCCACATGGGGTGCGGCCTGTGACGTTCCCGACGCTGTGCCGTAAGACGCTCGGCACGGTTGAGCGGGTGCAGTCAGGGGACAGGTCGACATGACCGTGCCAGGTGCGGCAATCGTGGCGGGCACGGCATTGCTGCCCACATTGGTGTAACCCTCCAACTTTCCGTCTTGGGTGGTGGCGAGGACCCGAATCACGTTGTTGCAGGAAACCGGAGCGACCTGATCGATGGCTCTCCGGTTGTTGTTTCCCGCGGCCACGACCACTGCGGTCCCGCGACCGACGGCGGCATCAATGGCGGCTTGCAGATCAACGGTGCACCCGCCGTCCCAGGCAATCGACAGGTTCAACACGTCGGCAGGGTGGGGATTGGTTGGTGCCCCGTCGACGGGGAGGCCAGCACCCCATCGGATCGCCGCAGGAATGTTGCTCCGGTCAGCAGTCCAGTTACTCCCGACAACCCGGATGGGCACGACTTTTGCGCCCGGCGCGACCCCGACAACGCCCGCTCCGTTACGCATCGCGGCAGCGATACCCGCGACGTGTGTTCCGTGCCAGGAACGTCCCATTGACCTGCCGTACTCATCCAAAATGGTGCCCGCATCGGTGGGGTCGGCATCCCAGCCATTGCCGTCAGCTTCGCTGGTCGCATCACGCCCCACAAAGTCAAAGCCCGGCAGAACGTTTCCCCCGGGAATGCTCGTGTCTGATCCGGTGAGGTCGGGGTGCGGCGTGATGCCGGTGTCGATCACTCCGATCACGGCGCCCGCCCCGGTGCTCTTCGACCAGGCTCCGGCAGCACGGACGCCGTAGGCCTGGTTGGGTCCGATGTTCCACAGCGCAGACGATTCGTCGGCGGCGTGCGCGGGGGTCGGCAAGAGGGCGCCAATGAGGGTCACAGCAATGCCGGTGGCGACGATTTTGGCCTGGTGGCGGTTGGACATGCAGCAGTCTTTGTTCGAACGAGTGATGGGGGCATTTTTGCACGCCCGCCTGTGCACCGCCTGCGCGGTGAGTTGATTCGTCTTTAATGGTGGGAGATCAGCGGATGCTGTGCCTGCTTGTTGTGAACGAGCGATTGGCATAACCCGAACGTTTCACAGTGACTTTCACCGAAACCTTGTGCCGTCGATCAGCCTTGGTGAGCTTGTAGGACGCCTTCGTCGCCTTCTTGATGGCTCGACCATCGCGCAGCCATTGGAAGGTGTAGTGGCTTGGTGTCGGAGACCAGCGACCCAAACTCGCCGAAAGGGTGCGCCCCACCTTGTAGGTTCCGCTGATCCGCGGATAGGTGTACAAACCGAAAACGCCATAGCTGGTGCGGACCGCCGCACTCGATGAGGCCGATAGGTCACCCACCGCAGCACGCACGGTCACAGACACCAATTTGGTGTAGTCGATGGACGTTTGGGTGTAGCTCTGAGTGGTCGCTCCGGCAATAGCTACGCCCGAGCGGTACCACTGGTAAGAAACGGTCGCCGAACTGGGGAACGCTCGGTAGCCAGCGGTGAGCCGCTGTCCCACCCGGGCAACGCCAGAGATCCGCGTCGAGCCCACAAAGGGGTGGCTGGTGAGGTCAGCCATAGCCGCCTGGGCATCCACGATTCCGGCCCCGCACACCGCCGTCGCACAGCTCCCACCCAGGGGCTTCGCTGTTCGAGTTAACAGGGAAGCTACCTGTGCTGGAGTGAGGCTAGAGTCCGTGGCTTTGGCGAGTGCGGCTACGCCGGCCACATGAGGTGCCGCCATCGACGTCCCACTCATGTAGCCGTAAGTGGCATTGGCCGCGGTAGTGACGCCCGTGTTGTAGGTGGAATAGATGCTGGCTCCCGGGGCGGCCACGGTGGCCGGCGAAGCGGTACTGCCCAAGTTGCTCCACGACGGTGTGCCGCCGGTTGCGTTCGACGCGGTGACCCGAATCACATTCGAGCAGTTGGCCGGGAAGTAGTTCGACAAGCGTCCGCCATTGTTTCCCGCAGCAACCACCACGACCGTGCCTGCCGCGACCGCAGAGTCGATGCTGTCCTGGAGCGTTGTGCCGCAGCTTCCCTCTCCGGCTAGCGAAAGGTTCAGCACGTCAGCTGGTTGGGAATTTGTCGGCAACCCTGCCACAGACAGACCAGCACCCCAGTTGATCGCCGCGATGATGTCATCCTCCGTGCCGCCACCATGGCCCAGGACACGCAACGGCTCAATTTGGGCTTTCGGCGAGACGCCCGCGACTCCGAGCCCGTTGTTGGCGGTCGCGGCAATGATTCCGGCCACATGGGTGCCATGCCATGAGGACGGATCGGTCACCGATCCGGTGAGGGGAAGCCAGTCGCCAGGGTCGGTGGGATCCGCATCTCGGCCATCGCCGTCGCCGGCAATGGCAGGCTCGGAAATGAAGTCATATCCGGCAACAACGTTGCCGTTCAGATCGGGGTGGACGGTGATGCCGGTGTCGATCACGCCAACCACGGCGTGTTCGCCCGTGCTCGTCGGCCACGCCGCCTCGGCGTTCACTCCATAGGTGTTGCCCGACGCATTGTTCAGATTCCACAGGCGGCTGTAGTAGGTGTCATCGGTCGATGCGGCCTGCACTCGACGTGACACCTGAGAACTCGCAATCCCCGGGCGTGCTTCGGTCTGGCTGCTCACTGCTTCCGCTTGCTGCGCGGTGGCCTTCACCGTCACCGACGCGGCGTCGCTGGAAATGGCATGGGCTTGCAC
>CAYWIN010000153.1:0-5034 GCA_964458365.1 uncultured Propionibacteriaceae bacterium | reverse complement strand
CCGAGCTGCCGATGCCTTGGCGGGTGATGGTGAAGTGGCGCACCTCCACCATTGCCGGTTTCGAAGGTGCCACCCGAATCTATTTGAACACCATCAGCCCGAGCCAACTGCGCGACCGGGTCGTCGACGCACTCTACGGACTGCGCCAGGCTGGACGCATCGCACCGATCCAGATCGCGACCGAGGCACCCTGCCGCCCCAACTCCCTGAATTACTTGGCCAATCGCACCTGACCCAGCACCCCGCCGCTTTGTCCTGGGCAATAGGCTGACCGGCGAATCAGCTAAGGAGGGCCAGCCGTGATCGGCATCGTTGCAGCCATGGAGGCAGAGCTTGCCGCGATTTTGCGCGCTGCCCAAGACAGTGCCGACATCCGCACCGAGCGCATCGCCGGACGGGCCGTCCACTACGCCACCTTGGCGGGGTGTCCCGTAGTTGTGGCGTTGTCGGGGGTGGGCAAGGTTGCCGCAGCGGCCACAGCCGGCATGCTCGCTGAGCGGGTGGACGCCATGATCATGGTCGGGAGCAGCGGAGGTCTTGGCGAGAATGTGAACATTGGCGACGTCGTCATCGCCTCCGAACTGATCCAGCACGACTTGGATGCCCGACCGCTGTGGGATCGCTGGGTTTCCCCTTCGGTCGGCCTGGCCCGGATCCCCGCCGACCCAAAACTCAGCGATGCGCTGATGCTGGCCGCCACGCAGGTGTGTGCCGAGCATCGTCCTGACCTGGCTAACCTCGGCCTCGGTGTACCCCAGGTACATCGCGGGCTGATCGCCTCGGGCGATCTTTTCGTTGGCACCCTCGATGCCTCAAACCGTCTGCGCAGCGAGCTGCCAGACGCGCTCACCGTCGAAATGGAAGGGGCCTCACTGGCCCAGGTCTGCTACTTCGCCGGGATTCCCTTCGCTGTCGCTCGAACCGTGTCCGACCGTGCCGACCACGACGCAGCTTTGGACTTTTCGTTGTTCATCGAATCCGTCGCGGCACCTTACGCTCACGACCTCCTGCTGGCCGCGCTGCCTCATTGCTGAGCACCCCGACGGAATACCCGCCGGGATACTCAGCTCGCTGCTACCGCGTTTGATGAGTCAGCTCACCCCGCACGATTGCTGCCGCCTCCACCAGATGAGCCAAGGAACGTACCGCCTCGGAATAGGCGCGAGTCTTCAGCCCGCAATCGGGGTTCGCCCACAGCTGCCCCGAAGGCAGCACCTGCACGGCCCGTCGCAACAGTGCGACCATTTCGGAGGTGTCTGGCACGCGGGGGGAGTGGATGTCGTACACCCCGGGCCCGAAATCGCCTTCAAAGCCCGCTTCGCGAACAGCGCCCAACAATTCCATTCCTGAACGGGCCGCCTCGATACTGGTCACGTCAGCGTCGAGTCGATGGATGGCTTCCACGATGTCACCGAACTCCGAATAGCACAGGTGGGTGTGCACTTGTACGTCATCGGAGGCTCCGGCGGTTGCTAGTCGGAACGCATCCACCGACCACCGCAAATAGTCGGCCTGGTCAGCGACGCGCAACGGCAGGCTTTCCCTCAACGCCGGTTCATCAACTTGGATGATCGGGATTCCGTGCTGTTCAAGGTCAATGACTTCCTCGCGCAGCACCAATGCGACGTTGTCTGCCGTCACTGGCAGCGGCTGGTCCTGCCGAACAAAGGACCAGGCGAGCATGGTCACCGGGCCGGTCAACATGCCCTTCACTGGCTTGTGCGTCAGGGACTTCGCATAGGCCGTCCACCGGACGGTCATCGGATGTGGACGAGCAACGTCGCCGAAGAGAATCGGCGGACGCACACACCGAGATCCGTAGGACTGCACCCACCCGTTGCTGGTGTTGGCAAACCCGTCAAGCTGTTCGGCGAAGTACTGAACCATGTCGTTGCGTTCCGGTTCGCCGTGCACCAAGACGTCGAGTCCGAGATGCTCTTGAAGATCGATGACTCGAGCAATCTCGCTTTCCATGGCCTCGATGTAGCTGCGCTCATCGATCCGCCCACGTCGATAGTCCGCTCGAGCAAGACGCACCTGCGCCGTTTGAGGAAACGATCCGATCGTTGTTGTCGGCAGAATCGGTAGCTTGAGTCGCTCGGCTTGAGCCTTTCGACGTGCCGCGCGCGTGCCGCGTTGGCGTTCGCGTTCGGTTATTTCGGGAACGGCCGCCACCTGGGGGCGGGACGCGGGTCGATCCGCGCCTAGCGAACCGTGAGTTGACGCCCGATTCTCTTCATCGCATCCATCGGCTTTCGCACCCAGCATCTGCCACAGCAACACCACCTCGTCCAGCTTCTGATCTGCGAAGGCCAATTTCGCCCGCAACGAGGCCGGCAGTTCGGTTTCCTCCGACACGTCATAGGGCACATGCAGCAAAGAGCAACTCGTACTGATCGCGAGGTTCGCCGCCTGATCGCACCACGCCTCGAGTTGGGCGATTGCGCTGTTCGCGTCGATCTTCCACACATTGCGACCGTCCACCACGCCCAGAACGAGCGTGGTAGACGTCAGGTCACAGCCTGCTGTGAGAGTGGGGTCGACTCCGCTGGTGAGATCGAGCCCGACAGCGTCGACTCCGGCGCGAACCAACGCGGGGAAGGCTTCGACGGGGGAGGCAAAGTAGGTCGAGACGAACAGGGCCGGACGCTTTTGAGCCGCAGCCAGTCGGGCGTAGCACTGTTCGACCTGCTGTGCGTCGTGAGTGGAAAGATCCCGGACCAGCGCAGGTTCGTCGAGTTGCACCCAGGACGCCCCGGCCTCACTCAGCGCGTCCAACAACAGGAGGTAGGCCCCGGTGAGATCCGCCAAGCGGTCAAGTGGGCGGAAACCCGGTTCCTCGACGGGTGGCTTACTTGACGCGAGAAAGGTGTACGGCCCGATCAGCACCGGCCGAGGGTTCACTCCGGCAGCTAGCGCCTCGGCGTACTCGGTGAGTGGTTTCGTCGGGTCGGGCACGAACGAGGTCTGTGACCCGATCTCGGGAACGAGGTAGTGGTAGTTGGTGTCGAACCACTTCGTCATCTCCAAAGGAGCGACCCTGGTGGTGCCGCGAGCCATCGCAAAGTAGCGATAGGCGTCGAATCCGAAGAGAGAGTCGGTGCCACCGACGTCATCGAAGCGAGGCGGAATGGCCCCAAGCATCACGCAGGCATCCAACATTTGGTCGTAGAAGCTGAAGGTGTTGACCGGCACGCTGTCCACCCCGGCCTTGGCACAGGCGCGAACCGCGTCGGCACGCATCTGCGCCCCGGTGGAAATCAGGTCCCTGCCCGGGATCGTCCCTGCCCAGTAGGACTCCAGGGCCCGCTTCAGTTCGCGGTGACGCCCGATTCTTGGATAACCCAATGTGGTGGCGCCGATTGGTGGCGCGTGGTGATCAGTCATGTGTCCATCCCTCGTGGAAGCTGCGGTGGGCTTGCGAACGGAGAGGACGTCAAATGGCGCCGTCGCTGACGGCGCGATCTGCTCGACTCATCCCACGAAAGTCGCAAGCAACCATGCGGTCGTGCATGGTGCGACTGGCAGGTCTTCGGACTTATGGGCAAGGCCATCTGGCCACCTAATCGACGTCGCTTCCCAGGCGTGAATGCCCAGTGCTTGGTGACATCTTTCGTTCCCATATACCGCTGCGGGGCAGTCCCGGATTCTCACCAGGTTCCCTCTTGCGACGACATGTCTGGAGGACACGCCGAACCAGCTGCGCCGCCGACACTAGCATCGAAACGACACGCTAGTGAATGCCCATTCGAGGCGCATTTCTGCGGTCATGCACCCCGGCATTGCGGCAGACGATTGATCACAATCTTGGCTGATCCGCCCACACCCCTGGTGTGGTCTGGCGTTCGCCTGTTGACTGAGTCAGGCCGGAACCGAAGGCAAGGAGAACCTCAGATGAACGAAGCCGAACTCGTCGCCAGCATTCCCACCGAGCTCTACATCGGCGGTCAGTGGCGCCCTGCCCGATCCGGGAAACGTTTCGGGGTCGATGATCCAGCTACCGGAGGCGAGCTCACCACCGTGGCCGATGCCGATGAGCGCGACGCGATGGATGCCCTGGACGCTGCGGTAGCTGCCCAAGCCGAATGGGCGGCAACTGCACCGCGTCAACGTGGCGAAATCCTGCGTCGAGCCTTCGACCTGCTGACCACTCGTGCCGACGATTTCGCGTTGCTGATGACGTTGGAGATGGGCAAGTCTCTGGGCGAAGCACGCGGCGAAGTCGCCTACGGCGCCGAATTTTTGCGCTGGTTCAGTGAGGAAGCCGTCCGCATTCATGGGCGGTACACGACCGCCCCGGACGGAAACTCACGTCTGCTGGTGTTGCGCAAACCGGTCGGCCCGAGTCTGCTCATCACGCCGTGGAACTTTCCGCTGGCCATGGCCACGCGAAAGATCGCCCCGGCTCTCGCGGCAGGTTGCACCGTGGTCGTCAAACCGGCTGCTCTGACGCCGCTGACGACCCTGGCCTTTGCCCAAGTTTTGGCCGAGGCCGGGCTCCCCGACGGGGTCGTGAATGTGATCACCACTCGTTCTTCGGCGGCGACCACCGCAGGATTGATCGCCGATCCTCGACTCCGCAAGCTGTCCTTCACCGGTTCCACTGAGGTGGGACGCCAACTGTTGAAGGCCGCCGCAGAAAACGTGTTGCGCACGTCGATGGAACTGGGCGGCAACGCGCCATTCCTGGTATTTGCCGACGCCGACCTCGATGCCGCCGCCGATGGCGCCTTGGCCGCCAAGCTGCGCAACATCGGGCAGGCGTGCACTGCCGCGAACCGTTTTTTCGTTCAGGAATCCGTCGCCGACGAGTTCGCTGCGAAGCTCGCGGCCAAGGTGGCGGCTCAACGCGTTGGGCGGGGAACCGAGGCAGGGGTCGAAGTCGGACCGCTGATCGACCAAGCCAGCCGACAGAAAGTGGACGCATTGGTGCGCGACGCCGTCGCGAAGGGTGCCCAGGTAGTCACCGGCGGAAAGCCTCTCGACGGCCCCGGCTGGTTTTATGCGCCCACGGTGCTCACTGGTGTGCCGGCC
>CAYWIN010000152.1:0-5055 GCA_964458365.1 uncultured Propionibacteriaceae bacterium | reverse complement strand
TCAACTGGCGGAGGATACGAGATTCGAACTCGTGAGGGCGTGAACCCAACCCGCTTTCCAAGCGAGCGCCATAGGCCTCTAGGCGAATCCTCCGTCGAGGATGATACCTGGACCGGACCTGCCAACTCCAACTGGGCGATTCGGCCGCTCGGCAAGGCGGGCGCTGTGCACAAGTGGCAGCAATTGCGGCCAAAAGTGTCCGAATCGCGCCAAATCCCGACGAACTCGTCGCGGTGTGCCCAAGGGTGGATACATGCGGATTGCTCTCGCCCAACTGTTGGCCACCACTGATCCGGCCAAGAATCTGGCCATGGTCGCCGAAATGACGACCCAAGCCGCCCGCCAGGAAGCCGAGCTTGTGGTGTTCCCCGAGGCGACCATGTGTTCTTTTGCTCGACCTCGTGCTGAGGCAGCTGAACCGTTCGACGGCCCCTGGGCAAGCCGGGTTCGTGAGATTGCCGCCACCGCCGGAGTGACCGTGGTGGTCGGGATGTTCACCACGACCAGCAGCCCTCAGGTGTACAACACCTTGTTGGTTACCGGCGGCGCCCAGGCCCGATACGACAAGTTGCACCTGTTCGACGCGCTGGGCTACGCCGAGTCGCGTCAAATACAAGCAGGCGACAAAACCGAGTTGTTCGATCTGGCTGGGCACCGCTTCGGATTGGCAACCTGCTACGACGTTCGCTTCCCCAACCAGTTCACGTATCTGGCCACTCAAGGTGCCGACGCCATCCTTTTGCCGTCCTCTTGGGCGGACGGCACCCAAAAGCTCCATCAGTGGCGCACGCTGGTCACTGCTCGCGCAATGGATGCGACGGCCTATGTGATCGCCGTTGATCAGGCCCGCCCCGCTACCGATCCTGATGGACGCACCCCCACCGGGATCGGCCATTCTCTCGCGGTTGGCCCCACAGGGACGGTGCTCATTGAGCTGGGCAGCGAGCCTGAACTTGCCGTCATCGATCTGGACCTCGACTCGGTCCCCGCCGTCCGAGAACGGCTACCCGTGCTGAGGCACGCCCGTTCGTTCCCGACCGACGCTACGGAATAGACCCCGTAGTCACCGGTGTTTCCCCAACAGCCAAAGGAGGCGCAATGACCAATCTGGGTGACTTTCAAGCCGTAACGATCAACGGTGTGGAACAGGACCTCTCGCAGTATGTGGGCAAGCTCGTCATGGTGGTCAACACCGCCAGCAAATGCGGCTTCACGCCTCAGTTCGCAGGCCTGGAAAAGCTGTATTCCGAGCTGGGCGATCAGGGTCTGGTGATCCTGGGTTTCCCGTGCGACCAGTTCGCCAATCAAGAGTTCGATTCTGACGAAGAGACCGCCGAGTACTGCCAGCTGAACTACGGCGTCACCTTTCCGATGTTCAGCAAAGTCAAGGTGAACGGCCCCGAGGCTCACCCGCTCTTTACCTGGCTGCGCGACCAAGCCCCAGGAGTGATGGGCTCGGCAATCAAGTGGAACTTCACCAAGTTCGTGCTTGACCGTGAGGGCAATGTCGTGCGCCGCTACGCCCCTAACACCGAACCTGCCGACATCGAAGCCGACCTGAAAGCACTGTTGTAGTCCGAATAAATAAGGACCCGGGGATGAACCCGGGTCCTTGTCTGTGCGCGAGAGAGGAGTTGAACCTCCACGTCCTTTCGGACACACGGACCTGAACCGTGCGCGTCTGCCATTCCGCCACTCGCGCGCGAGCCCGTGAAACCACGAGCCAGCCGCATGAGGCTACCACAGCACTACCGACGCCTCCGAACTCGGAACGGCGCCTCCGCAACGGCCCTCCACCGCAGATTTCCACCCCAAAATGCCCAACCCGCAGCATTCTTGGCGCGGCCAAAATAGGGTCTAGCCCGCGGGGTGGATAGGCTTGGCCAGGCAATCCATACCCAAAGGGAGGGACGGATGGGAGTCTTCGACCAAGTGGAGAAGAAGCTGGAGAACGTCGTCGGCGGCGTTTTCGCCCGCGCCTTTAAGGGGGACGTCCAACCGGTCGAGATCACGGCACGATTGCAGCGCGAGCTGGATTCTGAGGCCACGTTGCTCAGCCGCGACCGCAAGCTGGTACCCAACGAATTCACCGTCGGGCTGTCTCAGCATGACTACGACCGTCTCACCCCGTACAGCAAGACGCTGAACGCCGAGATCTCACCGCAGCTTCTCAGCTATGCCTCCGAGAAGGGCTACATCTTCAACGGGCCGGTCGCGATCGAGTATGCGCTGGACGCCACTTTGCCCATTGGGCGATTCAAGATCGCTTCAGCCACGGTGGCTGAAGTGATCGACGCCGCAGAACCGGCCGCCCCGAGCAAGCAACGCACGAGCGGGCTGGTGGTCGAAGTCAACGGCGTCCGCCATCCCCTGACCCCTCCGGGCGTCACGATTGGGCGCGGCACAGACGCGGATCTTCGGATCAACGATCCGGGGGTTTCTCGCCTCCACGCTCGCATCAACGTCGTCGACAGCGACTCCGGTGTGAGCGTGAATGTTGAGGATTTGGGCTCCACCAATGGCATCACCGTTGACGGAGTGCGCACCCGACAGGCCAGCCTGACGCAGGGCAGCCGGATCGAAATTGGCAACACCAAGTTGCGAATCGTCTCCCCGGTGAGTGATGTCTGACCTGGTCATTCTTGGCCTCAAACTGGGCTACTTGGCCCTTTTGTGGTTGTTCATTGCGTTCGTGGCGAACGTGATCCGAACCGACCTCTTTGGGCAGAAGGTCCCCGCAACCGAGCTTGCTCAAGCCACACTGTCGGCCTCGGGCGGTCCACGCCTGTCCCGCAAGGCGCGCGCCCAGCTGCCCACACTGTTGAAGGTCACTCATGGTCGCCAGGCCGGGGTCACGCTTCCCCTATCTGGCGGAGTGCTCATCGGCCGAGGCACGGAATGCAATCTCGTCTTGGACGATGACTACGCCTCCACCCAGCATGCCCGCATCACGTTGACCGCTGGCGGGTATCAGGTTGAAGATTTGGGCTCAACGAACGGCACTTTCGTCAACAATCAGCAGCTTCATGGCAGTGTGTCTTTCGGCCCCGGAGATGTGCTGAGGATCGGCCGCACTTTGATGATTGTGGAGAAGTAGATGACGCTGGCTTTGCGCTACCTCGCCCACTCCGAGATTGGGCTGGTCCGCAAGAACAACCAGGATTCGGCGTATGTGTCGCCGCACCTGCTCGCGGTCGCTGACGGCATGGGCGGAGCGGCCGCTGGCGACCTGGCTTCCGCCATCGTGGTTGATCGACTGGCCGACGCCGACGCGCACCGACCCGAAGCTGACGGCATGCTGCCCGCTTTGGACACCGCTATCCAGCAGGCGTCCGATCTGATCAATGAGCTCGTCGCTACCGACCCCAGTTTGGACGGGATGGGTTCCACAGCCTGTGCGGTGATGTTCGACGGCGAAAAGATGGTGCTGGCCAACATCGGGGATTCACGGGCCTACCGCTACCGCGAAGGTGAGCTCACCCGGCTATCCAAGGATCACTCCTGGGTGCAGAGCCTGATCGACGAAGGACGGATCACCGAGTCCGAAGCCTTGGAGCATCCGCACCGCTCGCTCATCCTGAAGGTGGTCAACGGCCAGCCTCAACACAAACCCGACTTGATCGCGGTCGAAGTGGCCGCCGGTGATCGCCTGATGCTGTGTTCCGATGGTCTGTGCGGCATGGTTACCGACGACGTGATCGCGGCTCGACTCGACGGAGAGCGATCCGACGTTATGGCGTCCCTGATTCGGTTGGCCCACCTTGAAGGCGGCCAAGACAACATCACGATCGTTGTCGCCGATGTCGTTGTGGGTGAGCCCGAAGGTGAACCGCAGTCTTTTGGTGCAGCAGCCTTGATCGACCTGGCCGACGTCGATGCTGAACACACTTTGACCGACGGACGCGCAGCGGCGCGACGTTCAACGACTCCGGATGACAAAGAGCAAGTCCGCTACGCGCCCACCACCAAGCGACGCCGCTGGGGCTGGGCGAAAGTGATGCTGGCTGTGGTGCTGCCGCTCCTCGTCGTCGGATCAGGGGCAGGCCTGTGGTACTCCTACACCCAACAGCAGTATTACGTTGGAGCAAGCCAAGACCGACTCGGCATTTTCCAAGGCGTCCCGGATCCCGTTTTCGGGCTTCCGTTGTCACACATTGTGGAAACCGACGACACCTTGATTTCGGACCTGCCGCCCTATTACCAAGAGCAAGTGCAGGACACCATCTCCTCGCCGTCCCTGGAATCGGCACGTCAAACCGTTGCCATGCTGCAGACGAAGGCCGCCGAATGCGTCCAGCAGCGGCAAAGCTGGCATTCTGCCCCGCCGACCCCACCCACAAGGCCCGCCAGCCCAGGCACTAAGTCGCCGAACGGGACGATCCCTGCCAGCCCAAGCCCCACGCCGGCCATCAACGCGGAGTGCTGATGGGTGACCTCGTCGGTTATCGCAAACGACGCGGAGTCGAAGCATTTATGCTCGGTTTCGCGATTCTGTTGGCGATGGGCGGCTATCTCCTGACCAGCCTTAACCGCACGGCTTCACTCCCGGATGGCTGGCCGCTGGTCCTTGTCGCTCTGGTCGTGATCGGTTTCGGCCTTCACGCCGCTATTCGGTGGCGGATCCCCTACGCTGATCCGCTCATTCTGCCGTTGGTGATGTTGCTCAACGGCGTCGGCTTAGCCATGATTCACCGACTCGACCTGGACGACGTCAAGGCCCCGCATAGCGCCGAGTTACAGCTGGTCTGGTGGTTTGTCGCGGCCGCAGCATGTGCCGCTGTCATCATCTTTCTGCGCGACTACCGGGTGCTTCAGCGCTACCCGTACATTTTGTTCCTCGCTGGCCTGACCCTGCTCCTTCTTCCGATGTTGCCGGGCATCGGCAAGGAAAACCATGGCGCACGCATCTGGATCCAGCTAGGCCATTACAGCTTCCAGCCCGCCGAGCTTGCCAAGCTCGTCCTTTCCATCGCTTTCGCTTCGTACTTAGTCGAGAAACGCGAAGTGCTGGCCCAAGCCGGCGGCCGCCTTTTTGGCATCGAATTGCCTCGACCT
>CAYWIN010000151.1:0-5060 GCA_964458365.1 uncultured Propionibacteriaceae bacterium | reverse complement strand
CACCTGTGCAGCCGCGTCGGCCAGGAGTAACTGGCGTCGGGTGAGCCGGTGGGCAGCGGAATCGCCGTCCAAGACACGCACCGGGAGATCCAAGGCTGCAGCAGCCTCGGCGAGCAGATCGACAGCGGCCCCGGTGGGGTCCATCAACAGGGGCTGACCGAGATCGGCGGCAAGGGCGCCGAGCAGGCTCAGTAGAAGCTGCCGGGCACTGTCGGCGACAGCCGAACGGCCCAACTCGCTGCCGGGCAGGCGCAGCCATGATTCGACCAGGCGCTGATGGGCAGGAGCAGCAGACCAGGCGGCCTCGACCAACTCATCACACCGGTGGGCGGCTGCGAGCAGATCGGCGCAATGCTCAATCTCGCGCCGAAAGTAGCGGTCATCAGGATCATGCTCGTCGGCTTGGTCCAGAAGGTCTTCTGACTCCAGCCCCGATAGCGAATCACCGACCAGCTGCCGCAAACAGATGAGCGCACTGAGTACCTCGGCGTCCCCTGCGCTGGACACGAAGCGGGTATGCGCAACGGCATCAGCACGCACCTCGGGATTCTTGCCACGCTGGGTTTCCTCCAGCCAGGCCACAACGTCCTCGCGCCGAAAGAGCTCCTGCCCAGCTCGCCGGTCACAGGCGGAGGGGAACGGAAGGCCCTTAGCTCGTGACCGGCTTCGCCACATCGTGACGACCGGGCGTTGCACACGCGCCAAGCCTGCGATGTCACGCATTGTCATCAGCTCGGGCATGGCGCCTCCTGACCGCTATCACAGCAGAGAGTGACTCCCGTGCGCAACGCCCCCTGCTGATAACCCCCCTTATCAGCTCACTGTGTGCATTTCGGGACAGCTGCGGTCATCGTGAAGCGAAACGAAGGCCATCACCAGGAAGGGACACCACCCCATGACCACACCGCCGACACCAACCACGCCCAGTGAGCCAATCGGCCCCGTTCTCCCAGCGCCACCGAGCAGGAGCACCCCCGCTCACCCCACAGGCAAGTGGGCTCGAATTCTGAGGTCTAAGCCCTTCATCGCCACCGCAATCGTCGTCGTCCTGATCGGGGTTGGCGTAGCGACGAACAGTTCAGGGAACAATCACGCCGCCTCGCCGCCTGCAATCACCGCAAGCCCGTACACACCAACGAGTAGGACTGCACCAACCCCCACCCCCGGCGCCAACGTCAGCCCTCCGGCACAGCCAGCACCGTCCGCGAAAAAGAACCACCGAAGCCTATCCAGCCACACATTCAAACTGCTCGCCAAAGACCCTGATGCCTACATCGGGGACACGTACGTGATCTACGGCGAAATCACCCAATTCGATGCCGCTACAGGAACAGAGGCCTTTCGCGCGAACACCGGACCAAAAAAGTTGCGCATTTCCTACGGCTACGTCGATTACACGCAAAACTCGATCCTTGGCGGAAGCGTTTCGAAACTCTCAAAGCTCGTCGAGGGCGATTGCTTCTCGGCCAAGGTCACCGTACTTGGCTCATATTCCTACGACACCCAGCTTGGCGGGAACACCACCGTTCCGATGTTTCAGGTGGACTCCATCCAAGTTTACGGGAGCACTTCGTAAGGAGCCTCAGGCGAGCGATCCGAACCCACAAGGAAGGGATGACAGACATGCCCCACTACCACGTCGTACCCGAAAAAGGCGGATGGGCCACCAAGAAAGCCGGGACAACTCGCGCTTCTTCGCGACACCGCACGCAGGCTGAAGCAGTGGACGCCGCGCACACTTACTTGACCAACCAAGGCGGTGGCGAACTAAGCACTCATGGCCGTGACGGTGCAATCCGCGCCAAAGACACCATCGAGCCCGGCAACGATCCGGAGAAAGCCCCCGGATAGCCGAGCCCCATCACCCAGGGACCCCTGATGCCATAACTAGAGCCTCTAGCCCCCACCCAATTTCAGGCGACCAGCCGGAGCTCGGCGGTCATCAGTCTTTTCATCGCACCCGGGATCAGACCGTTGTTGAAACAGGCCAACAGATGCCCGTCAACGAATCGGTCCGCGCGCAGTTGGGCGACCACCACCATGGCGGCCTCCGCAGGGGTGGCCTTACCTAGAAGTGATGGGTCGCGGGCCAAGGTCTTCCCTCGCGCCCAAGATGTCGTGTCGAAAGGAATGCGCAATCCGCAGTCAGAAAACACCTGAATCAACGTCTCCGCTTCCTCCGACAGCGACGGAAACGCCATGCGCTTCGTCCCGTCCGCGCGTTCAACGGCTGCGTTCCACTGTCCGGAAGAATCGCTAGTCTCAACCGCAGCCAGCGCTGCGCGCAATGCATCCCACTGATCCGCATTCAAGCTACCCAGCTGGGCGGCGTACGCGGCTTTGATTTCTCTCACTGAGGTCCCCGACACTCGCGTGACCTTATCGCTGTTTAGACTCCCCCAATGACCAGCCTCAGCTCGCCCATCATCACGTGGTTCGAGGAAAACGCCCGTGACTTGCCCTGGCGCACCCCGAGTATCACAGCGTGGGACGTACTGGTGTGCGAATTTATGCTCCAACAGACACCGGTCGAGCGGGTAAAACCGCACTTCGAAGCCTGGGTGAAACGCTGGCCAACCCCGACGGCGCTGGCCGAGGCAAGCCCCGCCGAAGCACTCACCCAATGGTCCAATCTGGGCTACCCGCGTCGAGCACTGTGGCTGCACAGCGCAGCCACCCAGATCCGTGACCGCTTCGACGGGATCGTCCCATCGAACATCGTTGACCTGCTCAGCCTGACCGGAATCGGTGACTACACCGCCCGTGCGGTTGCGGTATTTGCCTACGGCCACCGCCACCCCGTCGTCGATACCAACACCCGACGGGTGCTAGCCCGCAGCGTTCTTGGACGCGGCCATGCCGGGCCACCATCCCGTCGAGACCTGGACCAGATGAGCGCGCTCCTCCCCGATGACCCCCGCCAGGCGGCAACGTTCAATGCGGCGGTGATGGAGTTGGGGGCAACGATCTGCACGGCGCGAAACCCGCGCTGCCAACGCTGCCCAATCGCCGAGCAATGTCGATGGCTGGCCCAAGGCAGGCCGAACACCCCAGACACTCGGCGCCGCCAGGCTCGCTATGAAGGTAGCGACCGGCAGGCTCGAGGCGCTGTCCTGCGCGCCCTGCGAGATTCCCCAGATCAGACGCTCCCCCGCACCGACGCGATTGCCGACTGGCCTGACCCTGAGCAGCGCGAACGCGCAATTTCGTCGCTGATCACAGACGGGCTCGTGGTCGAACGCGGCAGCATGCTCGAACTGCCCCAAAGGCCCGGCCAGCAGTAGCATCGGTGACATGAGCCCGGTCATCACCTGTCCTGCCTGCGGCACAAAAAACCGCGTACCCACCGCCTCAGCGGGACGTCCACAGTGCGCGTCCTGTCACCAGCCGCTGCCGTGGCTGGTGGACGCCACAGATGCCACGCTCGCCTCGGCGCTGCAAACCAAACAGCTTGTTCTGATCGACCTGTGGGCGCCGTGGTGTAGCCCGTGCCGGACGGTCGCACCCATTTTGGAGCGCCTCAGCGTCCGCTACGCCGGACAGATCAAAGTGGTCAAAGTGAATGTGGACAACAACCGCAAAAGCTCCGCCCGCTTCGATGCCCGCAGCATCCCCACCCTCGTCATGATGCGCGATGGAAAAGTCGTCGATCGGATCGTCGGCACCCAGCCGGAATCGGCCCTGGCCAAGCGCATTGACGCCTTGATCGCCTGAACGACAGGCCCGCCTCACATCGGCGGACCGTGTCGCCGTCCACTAAACAGCACCCCCAGCAGGGGAAGCACCGAGGCACCGGTCAGGATTTTCGCTAACACAGGTTCCGCCGTCCACAGCAACGCACCAGCCACAATCAAAGCGGCAAAGACCACCGCATAGACCCCGCGATTCGTCGCCCGCTCCAGTCGTCGCATCCGGATATCAAGCAGTGGGGTACGAATCGAAAGCTCGCCGCGCTCTGCGGTCGTCAGCAGGCGGTTCGCCCGGCTGGGCAATGCGATCAACGTTTGGACGAGTTTGCCGCCCTCGCTGGTGATCGTGTCCCAGGTCATTCCGCCTTCTCCCGAGACGAGCTTGGAGGCGTACGGAGCCAACGCTGACCAGACGTTGAAGTTCGGATCCAGCCCGGTGCACATGCCCGAGAGCATCGCGATAGCTCGGCCCAGCAGCAGCAGGTTTTCCGGCAGCTGGAATGGCATATTGACCATCAGGTCCCGGAACTGGAGCGCGAAGCTCATCATCTCTTCGTGGCTCACGTCGCGCAGGTCGCCCATTGTCATCCCACCGAAGCGGTCAAAGACCTGAGCTGCGGCCAGCTCGAGCAGTTTGACGTCCGCATCGGGCAGCAACACGTCCAACTCAACGAATGCGGCCACCAGCCGGGCGGCATCCTGCGTGGCGAGCGCAATCAAACCTTCTCGCAAGCCATCACGCAGGTTCTCGGCAATTTCACCGACCATGCCAAAGTCGACGAAGATGAGCTCAAAACTGCCGGGCTCCGACAAGGGCCGAACAAAGAGGTTTCCCGGGTGCGGATCGGCGTGAAAAATGCCGTCATCGAAGATTTGCTGCAGATACACCGCAACCAGTTTGCTGGCCACCTCGTTGGGGTCGATTTTTGCGGCCTTGAGGGCATCGAAGTCGCCAATCCGAATCGCCGTGACGTCCTCCAAGGTGAGCACCCGTCGAGTTGTGCGCTCCCAGGCCACCTGGGGCACGCGCACGGTCGGGTCGGCCTCAAACACTTCAGCGAAATGCCCGGCATTCCCGGCTTCTGCGACGTAGTCGATCTCGGCCAGTGTCGTGCTGGCGAACTCTTCAATCAGCGCAGGAACGTCGGCCCGGCTGGCAATCGGCTTGTAGTGGGTGAGCCATTGCCCTACCCGCCGCAAGGCGGACAGATCGGTGTCGACGATCTCCTCGATCCATGGCCGTTGCACCTTCACCACCACGTCAACGAAGCCCGTATCCGCTGCGTCATCAGCACGCAGCCGAGCGCGATGGGCTTGACCCAACGACGCGGCGGCCAGCGGTTCGGGTTCGAAGCTGGCAAAGACGTCGTC
>CAYWIN010000150.1:0-5209 GCA_964458365.1 uncultured Propionibacteriaceae bacterium | reverse complement strand
CATCCCCGTAGTCGATCGGGGTGAGTTTGTCGGCGACTCCGGTGCTGAGAGTTGACGCCCCAGCGGGCAAAGCGGCTGACGTGTAGTCAGCGATAACCCCTTCCGAGATGGCACGAGCCGCAAAAGTGTTGTCGATGCCATAAACGACATCACCGATGGGCGAGTTCTTGGACAAGACCAACTGGTTGACCACTGTCCCGGCGTCCCCGGGCGCGATGTACTTGACCTGGTAGCCGTTCTCGGCGGCGAACTTGTCTTTCAGGGCTTGCGGCAGGTTGAACGAATCGTGCGTGACGACGGTCAGGGTCTTGGATTCGGTGAGTGCCGTTGTCGAGGGTGTCGGCACCCCTGATGAGGCGCATCCGGTCACCATGACCGCGGCGGCAAGTGCGCCCGCCAACCAACGTGTTTTCATGCTCTCCTCCAAAGAAATCGGAGGGCCCAGGTTGCCCTGGGGAGATTGATCTCGACTCCCTTCGCCGGTACTAGCCGGATCAGGTTCGAGGGTCTGCGGAGATCCGCACTCTCAGCGCCCCACGGCGCTCCCCTGTCGGCCACGAACGATACCACCGGGCGATGAGCATCCGGACTTATGTCTCACCCGGTACTTGACATTGCACACTAGTGGCTCGTAGCCTCGCAATATGGCCGAAAACCACGACTCCCAACTACTCAAGGGAGTCCTACCGATGCTGATCCTGGCGATGCTGAGCACCGAGGAGTCCTACGGCTACGAGCTCGTCGTCGGCCTGCAATCCTCCGGCCTGAGCGAGATCGGTGCCGGAACGGTCTATCCCGTGCTCACCAGGCTGGAACGCGAAGGCAAGATCAGCTCGCGGCTCGTCCCCTCCACTTCCGGGCCAGCCCGGAAGTACTACGCACCCACCACTCTCGGATGCCACACACTGGCCGAAATCGCCCAGTCCTGGCAGATGCTCACCCAAACCGTCCGTCCGATCCTCAGCGCAGCTCACCTCCGGGAGGAAGCATGAAACTCATCGATCTTCTTCGACGCGAGGTCTACCTCAACCGGTTCAGCTGGCATGCCCAGGACTATCCCGGCTATGTCCACATCAAGCGCGAACTGCGCATCGAGCTCACGCGAGCCGCAGGTGAGATCGGCATGCCTGCGGCGTTGAGCTCACTGGGCCATCCTCGCGTCCTGGCCTCGGAATACCTCAACAATCTCGATTCGCTCCACCCGCGCTGGTCGACCGCCAGTTGGTGGGCGGGGATCGGACTGATCGCCACCTGCTGGCTGGCATTGGCCTACGCCTACGGAACCATGGACACACTGGCAGCCGTCGGCGGAGGACAGGTCAGCCCAGTCATCTTCGGCACGGCCACCGTGTTCACCTACAACAGCCAAGAGATCTCCACCCAGTTTCGATTCACTTGGTGGTCGTTAGTGTGGGTTTTGGGTGTCACAGTCATCCCCTACCTGATCGGAGCGCGCGTTTGGCGACTGCGTCCGCGCTCACGACGCGCCTGAGTCCACACCGGTTGCGCAAAGGGTCTGCGCCGCCACGCCACGGGCCGTACTGTGGAAAACAAGCCCCAACCACAGTGCGAGGAAGGCGTGATCACCGCTGACACGGCCCTAAACTCTCCGCCTCGACGATTCACACCTCGTCTGGGATCACTTTGGGCTGAGATGGCCGAACCGGTGACTGGACGACGCGTTGCAGGCACTGTGCCCATCGCCATTCTGGCCGCACTGATCGCGCTCGCGGTGGCCGCGTACCTCGTACCGAACGGCTGGGGGTTGGCCTACAGCGACGCCCAATCCCACCTCACGATTGCTCGAAGACTCTTCGACACCCGCAGCCCGATCGACATCAGCGCACTGGGCACCGTGTGGCTTCCAATTCCTCATCTGCTCCTCGCACCCTTCGCCCTTTTCACCTGGGCTTGGCATACCGGTTGGGCAGCAGCCTTCTTGGGTGCTGGCTGTCTGGGGATCACGGCGAGTGGCCTGTACCGGGCTGCCGCACGCTGGGGGGCGGGACGCGCGGCTCGTCTGGTCACCGTGGCAGCCGCGGTCCTCAACCCGACCATGCTCTACGTGACCTCCACTGCGCTCACCGAACCCGTGCTGATCGCCGCGATGGCGGCCTGCCTAGCCGGACTGGCAAACTTTGCCAACCGTTCTCGCCTGTCCAGTCCCGGCGAAGTCGCCATCTTCGCCGGCATTCCCGCCGCCGTGGCCGTCCTCTCCCGGTACGAAGGCTGGGCTCTTTCGGTGACCGGCGCCCTCTTCGTCGTCGTGGTGGCGTGGCGACGCACTCATCAGATCAGAAAGGCGCTGACCAGCGGGATCGGGTACGTCGTCTTCCCACTGCTGGCGATGCTGGCCTGGCTGTCCTACAACTGGGTCGTCTTTCACAATCCGCTCGAATTTGCCACCGGCGAGTACTCGGCGAATGCTCAACAGACCGGAATCGTGTCCAGCGGGGCAACCACCAAAGGCAACCTGGTCGCCACGTTCAACGCCGTAAACCTGGCGGTCGCAACGAGCGTGGGATGGATTGTGCTGATCATGGCCGCCCTGGGTCTGGTCGCCGCGTTGACCGTATTACGTGCCCGCAACCGGCTGCTCTTCTTGGTGACCTCGGCGACCAGTTACCTCTTCTTGATCGTGGCGCTCTACACCGGACAGGCCGTCATCTGGAACCAGGCGGTGGGGGCCAGCTACATCTGGAATAACCGATTTGGCATGGCCAGCATCCTTCCTGCGGCACTGCTCACGGGCCTGGTCGTCGACGCGATCCCGGCGCTGATCAGCAAGCGGGCGTCGGTGGCGTGGCGCCGCACCACCAGCGGCGTCGTCGCTGGCTTGGCCGTGTTCGCCTTACTCGTCCAGTTCTGGTGGTTCCTCCAGGCACCGGCCACACGATCACTGGTGCTCACCGAAGCGTCGGTGTCGATGACCAACAGCTCGGATTCACGTCAGGCGGCGAGCTGGCTCGCAGCCCACTACAACGGGGGCGGAATCCTGATCGACGAGACTGTGTGGTCGAACGCAGTGCTGCCGCACATCGGAATCCCGCTGCGCGAGTACTACTTGCAAGCCAACGGTGCCCTGTTCTCCGCCGCCGTCGCTGACCCCACCGGGCATGTGGCCTGGGTGTGGACCAGCCCAGACAGCAACGACCCGGTGACTCAACTCAGTCGCACGCCCGCTTTCCAGGCTGCCTACCACGTGGTCTATGCCAATCCGCGAATCACGATCTACCACAGAAATGGGGGCTGACCCGGTGACCACCGCACCCCACGACCTCAACCCTCCGCCGCTGGATACTCAGGCGATTCCTCTTGACCTCCAGCTGCTGCGCAACTCGCCGCTGGCCGATGATCTCTTCCGTCGGTGGCTGCCGTGGTGTTGGAAAGACGGCGCCGTGTGGATCGCAACCTGTGAACCGGTCACCAATCAACTCCGGGCTGAAGTCAGCGAGCGTCTCGACGAGCAGCAGCTCGAATTCCGAACGGTCCCCTTCGCGGTCTTGGCTGACGCAGCTCGCGACGTGATTCCCGACCGACTCGCGCACGTGGCCGCCGAGCGATTCGCCGAAACCAATCCACAGTTTTCCGCGAAAAGCGGCCTGACCTGGTGGCAAGCATCGCTGCCAGCTGCGGTGATCCTGATCGTGATCATCGGCATGATCGTCAACTGGCGGAACACCCTCGTTGTCTGCATCACTGCGGCCAATGTGATCTTCCTGCTCAATGTCGGCTTCAAGGTCGCCGCTGCCGGGTTGCGGCCATTCCGGGCCACTCGGGAACGACGAATTCGCCAATCCGAGGTCGAGCGTCTTCGCACCAACAACCTCAGCGACGATGACCTACCGATCTACACAGTCCTGGTGCCGGTGTATCAAGAGGCCAACGTGATCGGCGAGATCTTGCGAAACTTCGAAAAACTCGACTATCCCGCCGAAAAGCTCGACATCATGGTCCTCTTGGAGGCCGACGACACCGACACGATCGCTGCGGCGAAAGCGATGAAACCACCTGCACATATTCGCCTGCTCGTCGTGCCTCCCGGCGAACCGCGCACCAAGCCGAGAGCCTGCAACTACGGACTGCTCTTCGCCCGCGGCGAATACGTGGTGATCTTCGACGCCGAAGACCGACCCGACGCCGACCAGCTGCGGCGTGTGCTGGCCAGTTTCGGCCATGCGACCAAGATCCAAGCCCGTCGCGGCGACAGACGGCGGCTGGCCTGCGTCCAGGCGTCGCTGAACTACTACAACGCCGACTACAACGTGTTGACCAGGATGTTCGCCATCGAATACGCGCAGTGGTTCGACTCGATGCTGCCCGGGATGGACAGTGCGAATACTCCGATTCCGCTCGGAGGCACGTCCAACCACTTCCTGCGATCTGCACTCGAGGAGGTGGGCGGTTGGGATCCGTACAACGTCACCGAAGACGCCGACCTCGGATTGCGCCTGGCCGCAGTGGGCTACCGGGTCGATGTGGTGGCTTCCACGACGTGGGAGGAAGCCACCGCCCGCGTCTGGCCATGGATCACCCAACGAACCCGATGGACGAAGGGCTACCTCCTGACAGCGGCAGTCAACCTTCGGCGGCCACTGCGGTGGTTCCGCACCAACGGTTTGCGCGGCACTATCACCATGATCGGCCTGATCGTGGGTACACCTTTGGCGTTCCTGCTGTACCCCCTTGCTTTGGGCTTCACCGTTGCCGCCTGGCTGATCGGCCCCATCATTCAGATCTGGCTGCCTTCGTGGCTGCTGATCTTTGGTTTGATCAACATGGTTGTGATGAACCTGCTGATGGTGGTCAGCTCGGGGATCGCTGCCTGGCAGCGCTATAACTGGCGGATTGCTGCCTTCGCGGTATTCCTCCCCATCTATTGGCTGCTGCACGCCATCGCCGCCTGGCGCGCATCCATCCAGATGTCTTATGCACCATTCCGTTGGGAAAAGACGCCTCACGGACTGACAGAGGACTACGACGACGGCACTTTGGACAACCACGGCCTGTCGCATTCAGCAGCAGGCTGAACCGGATCAGAGCAGAAGAAAGGCCCCTGGGCTGGGACGCACCGGGAATATCGCCGGTTCCCGAAAGGACGCATTTCGAAAAGCGCGCTTCACACCGGCCACGACCGCCGACACCTGCCCACTGGGCACCACAGCGATCACCGATCCCCCGAACCCCGCACCAGTCATCCGCGCCCCAA
>CAYWIN010000149.1:0-5223 GCA_964458365.1 uncultured Propionibacteriaceae bacterium | reverse complement strand
GCCGTAATCGGCCAGCACATAATCGGCGGCGTAGACGGGCAGCTTCTCTTGATTCACCGGGTTAATCGCATGCACGCCCAAGAAGACACCAGTCTTGGGTCGTTCGGAGGATTGCCGTTCGATTTCGGTGGCACGCTTGGTGGCTTCCAGGTATTCCTCGAACGCCGGGCGCTGCTCATCGGTGACGATCTCGGCGGCCAGCGCGGCCTCCGGAGCAACAACAAAAAAGGTGGCGCCGTACAGGGTGTCTGGACGGGTGGTGAATACCCGGACCGGATCCTCGCGTCCTTCAATTTCGAAGTCGACATAGGCGCCTTCGGAACGTCCGATCCAGTTGCGTTGCATGGCCAGGACTCGGTCGGGCCATTTGCCCTCAATCTGCTCCATGTCATCGAGAAGGCGCTGGGCATACTCGGTGATTTTGAAGTACCACTGGGTGAGTTTGCGTTTGGTCACCACCGAATGGCAGCGCTCACACAGGCCTTGCACGACCTGCTCGTTGGCGAGCACCGTTTGGTCGTTAGGGCACCAGTTGACGTAGGAGTCCTTGCGGTAGGCCAGCCCACGCTCGTGGAATCGGAGGAAAAGCCATTGGGTCCACCGGTAGTACTCGGTGTCTGAGGTGTGCAGTCGTCGAGACCAGTCGAAGCTCAGCCCGTAGCGGGCAAAAGAGTTGGCCTGCGTATCGATGTTGGTATACGTCCAGTCGGCCGGGTGCGCGTTGCGGGCAATCGCGGCGTTTTCCGCCGGAAGCCCGAAGGAGTCCCAACCGATCGGGTGCATGACGTCGTAGCCCTGCAATTTCCAGTAGCGCGCGACGATGTCGCCCATCACAAAGGCCTCAGCGTGACCCATATGAAGGTCCCCGGAGGGATAGGGGAACATGTCGAGCACGTAGCGACGTTCTTTGCTGCCATCATCGGCGGGCACGAAGGTGCCGTCGGCTTCCCAGAACCGCTGCCACTTGTCCTGGACGGCCGCAGCGTCATACTCGCTGCGCACTGGCTGGTCGGTCACGTTCTCCACTCCTCCTCGGCGGCAAAGCCCCCGAAACATGAAAAGTCCCGGCATGCCACGCAGGCTCACCAGGGACACCGCACTACTTGTGAGCCACGGCTACACAAGCTGTGGGCCTTCGCCGGACACGCCTGGCATCCTAGCTGAATCCAGTGAAACACCTGATGGCTGCCCGGCTCTCCACCGAGCTAATCACGCCGGGCCTCGGTGTCAGCAATGTGAGCATCAAAGGCGGCCAGTACCGCGCTTTTGGTGTGCACCCAGGACTCGGGAGGCACAACATCATGGTTGATCCAGCCCAAAACCCCCGACAGAACATCGGCTGATCCCAGCCGGTCGAGGCGCTCCAGACAGATGGTGTGCAGCGCACCTTGTGAGCCAAGCCAGGCAGCCAATCCCAACAACCCGATCGGACCGCCCATCCACGGAGTCAAGGAGACATCGACGACTCTGCCCCAAAGGTCGACCGCCTGGTCTACCGACGTTCGATCCCAGTAGCTGATCACTGCGCGCTGCATGATCGGGTCGGTGGCCAGCACCGCCAGGACGACACGTTCAAATTCTGTCTGGGCATGTCCGGTCAGATCAGCGAGCCGCGTCAGGCGCTCTTCGCAGGACCAACCTTCGACACAGGCCACCGCCCGGTCAAATTGCTCAAGCAGGTGGTCGATCAACTCATCGGCCGGGCCCTTGAGTCGATGGGCAAGCTGTTCTCGGCTGTCGGCAATCGGAAGGCCCAGCATTGCGGCACGCGAGGCGGCCGCGGCGGTTTCGTGCGATCCACGAACCCCATTGGGGTCGTCGGCGATCCACCCCATGGCATTCACCCAGATGAGTCTCCCCAGTTGGTCTGACTCAACTGATTGCGCACATTGTGCAAGCACCTCCCACCCCGACACGTCCTCGGAGGTATAGACCAAAAACCAGAAGTCTGCGCGGGGAAACCGATCGGCGATCCGGGAAAGGAAGGCCGAAACGCCGCCATCGACCACATCGGCAAGGTCAATACGACCCGTCAAACGCACCTGGGCGTTGTCGGTCACGACGACCACCAAGGACTCCTTAGGTGGGAATCCGACCAGGTAAGGGACGATCCCCACCAAGTCGGCGAGATCGCAGATTGTCACACGTCCGGGCTGCTGTGTATCGGTCACGAAACGTCATTCTGAGCAGTGAAGGGGACCAAAATCCTTTATCCACAGGTCAGGCCCATCACCCACAGCCCGGTAACCTGGACACGATGACTTCACACGAACCTGAGCTCGGCCCGATGACTCCACCAGAGTCCGGGAGTGCTCCCCCGCCGACAAACTGGACGCCCCCGTCATTGTCGGATTCCGGCCAGGCAACATATGCCGGTAAGGCGGGCGCGCCGATTGACACATCCCGGCGCACCCCCTCGGGTTCAGCCATCGACGCTTTCTCTCCCCCGCGCACGGTGTGGCCCATCCTGGTTGTGTTGGTCGCTCTTATTGTCGGCGCGCTCGTGGTGTACACCGGATTCCAAACCGCCGCTGGCCCGACCCCGACTCCCAGCCCGTCGCCCTCGCCTCACCACACCCCGAATCCAAGCCAGAAAGCCCGGAAGGGCACCCCCTTCAGCAGCACGACAGGCTCCTTCACCGGAATCTGGCGAATCGTCGAATACCACTGGACTCTGGCGGGTCTTCAGGCACTGATTGAGGTGACCGTCGACGAAGGGCTGATCAGAGCCAACTATTACGCTGTGTCTGCTGACGGTTCAGATGTGGCCAAGGTCAACACATCGCTGAAAAAGCCGGCTTTGCCGGTAACGACGCTGCGAGCCGGACAGACGGTGCGCGGGTGGGCAACGTTTCCGCTGAAAGAGCGCGGCACGTCCATGGTATTTCTGACAGATATCTCCGAACCGCAGGTTTCTGGAATCGAAGTCACTGGTTGACCCCAACCAACCCGCTAGGGTGATTTTGTGCACTCCGCGGGGCTGAGGATCGGCATCTTCACCGATGACTTCTATCCCGAATCCGGTGGCGTCAGCCGATCTATCCAGGTGCAGATTCAGGAGCTGTCCAAAGCAGGACACCTCGTCACCCTCTTCGCCCCAGCATTCAACTTCGTTCCGCCGACGGAATGCGCCTGGGAGAGCATTCCGTACTGGAGAATTCCCGGCACTCCGAGTTTTCTCTGCGGTCTCCAAACCCAGACAGCCCTGGCCAGCCGGATTGCCCGCGACCATCCCCATTTCGATCTGGTTCACTCCCAAAACGAGCGAGGGTCGGTATTTCTCGCGGCCAAAGTCGCCCGGGAGCTGGCTATTCCTCAAATCCACACTTTTCATTCCAACTATGTCGGGACCCACCACACCACACCCCGACTGTCCGGACTGAACAGCCTGACCTATTTGGATTGGTCGGGTCGCATGTTGCGACGCGTCACCCAGGACAAGGGATTCGCCAACCTCCCCCCACCACCGCCGGGGTGTTATCGCGATGGCTTTCTCGCTGTCCGTGACTGGCGAAGCCTGGCTCGAATCGCTTCAGCAGTTGACCGCTTCACCTCTCCGGCGGATTTCATGATTGAGGGAATCCACCGGGTTTCCGGCTATGGACTCGCCAATCGCGCCAAGGTCGTGCCCGGTGGCGTCGCCGGAAGCTTCACTTCGGCGAAACGACACCGCCCCTTCGAGCCGATCACTCGCTTCGTCAGTGCCGGCCGACTGGGCCCGGAAAAGCGCGTCCATGTTCTTTTGGACGCCTTCGCTTCGCTGGGCCGTGACGATGTGGAGTTGTGCATCATCGGCACCGGCATTGCCGAACGGGCATTGCGTCGCCAAGCATCCACAATCACTCATGGCACGGTCCGGTTCCTGGGGCATTTCACCAACCTCGACCGACTGGCTCAAGAACTCGCCGACGCCGACGTCTTCGTGCTGGCCTCACACGGCTTCGAGACTCAGGGCACCGTACTCGCCGAAGCGGCGGCCGCTGGCACACCGATCCTGTACTGCGATGACCGGCTCCATGTTGGAGTCAGCCCAGAAAACGCGCTACTCACCGGATCGAGCGCGTCCGAGCTTGCTGCGGGGATGAGCGCCCTGGCCGACAATCCAGCCCGCCGCTCCGCAATGGCCGCTGCATCCACCGCGATGCGCACGAGCCTGTGTGCCGAAATGATGCACGACAGCTATGTGGACCTCTATCGCGAAGCGGTTGCCGAATACCGCTGAGCCGTTGAAGAGACCCGCACACCAGACCCGGCTCGGGTCCCGATCACGTCAGCTCTCGACCGAAGCTTTCTCGATGACGACATCACGTGCCTGCGCGTCCGGATGGTACTTGCTGAGGATCACGACTCCGCCGATCGCCACTGCTCCAGAAATCACCATGCCAATTGCTGCTTCGGGCGTGACGAGGGCTCCTTCGCCCAGGACCAGGATGCCAAAGCCCACCGCAACGATGGGATCAGTGGTCGTCATGGAACCCACCACGATTTCTGCTGGACCGTTCGCATAACCCTGCTGGATCATCCACGCCCCCACCAAATAGCAGGTCAGCAAGAAGGCGATCACCACCCAAAACAGCGGAAGCGTCCAAAATCGGTCGGTCTTGAACAGCTCGAAAAGCGTCTTGATCATCGCCGAGCTCAGCCCGTAGAAGAAGGAGCCTCCAGAAGCCCACATCAGACAGCGACGCGCGTCGGATCCGTTCATTCCCAGCGACCCTAGAGCGGCTCCAATTGCGAACACCACCAAGACAGCGATCACGATCACCATGGGGTTGAGCACAGTGTGCTTAGCCGCTGTGGAGGTCGAAAAGTGGGTGAAGCTCACGATGCCGAGGATGGTCAACGCCACCGATCCCCAGATTGCTTTGGTCGGCCGGAAATGCCGGATCTTCGCGGCGAGCAGCACCGACCAGGGCACCGCCAAAATCCCCACCGGCTGCACCACCGTCACCGGGGCCAATGCCAAACCGACAATGTGCAAACTGGCACCGACGAACACCGTGGCCAAGCCCGTCAGCCATAAACGGTTCTTCAGCAGGCTGAGCACTTGGCGCAGATTCATCGATCGGTTTGCCGCCGTCTCGTCGACGGTCCGTCCGATGGCCAGATGTTGGATGGTCGCACCGCTGGCAAAGAGGAACGATGAGAACGCCACAATGGAGATTGCCAGAGGGATGTTCTGCTCTAGGTGGAGAAAGCCCACCAGCGGGATCAGCTTCATGT
>CAYWIN010000148.1:0-5226 GCA_964458365.1 uncultured Propionibacteriaceae bacterium | reverse complement strand
GGCCAGCATTCATTGCGGCGGCCTCGTCATCGGTGAGCAGTCCCGCGGCATGCAACGCCTTGGCGTGGGCTTGAGACGCCGCAAGATCGTGCCCTGCCAGCCGCCAATCAAAATCTGTCGACTTACTTAAGGCGAACATTGCTTCAGACGGGCCACCGGCGAACCGGCCACCCCACAAACGTCCGGCGTCAGTTGGCTGACTCATCGCAGTTCCTCCTCGGCGTCCCGATTCGTCGACAGTTTCAAAAGAGAATCGGCTACTGACGCTCCCCCGGCGGGCTCCCGGGCAATCACCACCACCGTGTCATCCCCGGCGATCGTACCGAGGATGGAATCCAAGCCCACTTTGTCGATGGCTGAGGCAAAGAACTGTGCCGCCCCCGGCGGGGTATGCAGCACCGCAAGGTTTGCCGAAGCCTCCGCCGATAACAGCAACTCGCCACATAACCGGCTCAGTCGCGCCAGAGCCGCCGGAGTTCCCGGCCCATGCTCACCAGCCATAAGGGCGTAAGCAAACCCGCCTTCAGCATTGCGAACGCGGACCGCTCCGAGCTCCAAAAGATCCTTACTCAACGTGCCCTGAGAAACGGCGATCCCGGAGGCCGCCAGTCGAGCAGCCAGCTCCGTTTGTGAGCCGATGGTCTCCCGTTCAATCAGGTCGGCGATCTTGGACTGCCGGGCACTCTTCGTCAGCGGCGTTCGGCTCAGCTCACTCATCTCGTACCCCATCGAGAAGCCTAGGCAAGGCGGAAATGAAAGTGTCGATTTGGGCGTCGGTAATGATCAGGGGCGGCACAATCCGCAACACATTGGGTCGCGGTGCGTTCACCACAAAGCCTGCGGCAAGCGCGGCCTGGGCCAGCTCTGGGGCCTTCGGTTGAGTCAGCACGATCCCCCGCAGCAGACCCCGTCCACGCACCTCAGCGATCATTGGATGATTCAGTGCCAACACCCCCGACGCCAGATAGTCGCCAGCGGCTTTCACCCGCGACAGAAGGTTGTCGCGTTCGATGATTCCCAAAACGGCCAGCCCGGCAGCAGCTGCAACCGGATTGCCCCCAAAGGTGGTGCCGTGGGAGCCAGGGCCGAAAAGGTGCGCAGCCCGCCCCGTAGCCACACAGGCACCGATCGGGAAGCCATTGCCGAGTCCTTTGGCGAAAGTGACGATGTCAGCGCATATTCCTGAAGGTGTGCTGGCCAGCCATTCACCACAACGACCAATGCCGGTTTGCACTTCATCCAGCCACAGCAGCGCGCCCTGAGCCGCGGTAATCTGCCGGGCCGCAGCGAGGAAGCCCTCAGGAGGTTCGATGACCCCGTTTTCGCCTTGAATCGGCTCAATCACCACCGCAGCGGTGTCTTCACTCACCACGGCCGCGAGCGCGTCGGCGTCACCATAAGGAACAAAGATCACCTCACCAGGAAGAGGCTCGAACGGTTGGCGATACTTCGGATTCGCGGTGAGCGCCAAGGCACCCATCGTCCGTCCATGAAAGGCGCCTTCCATGGCCACCACCTGGGTGCGTCCGGTCAGGCGGGTGAGTTTGAAGGCGGCCTCATTAGCCTCAGTGCCCGAATTGGTGAAAAACACCCGAGCGGGCGTGCCCGACGCATTGACCGTCACCATCTGTCCCAAGCGCTCCGCCAAAGCCACCTGAGTGGGCGTGGCAAAGAGATTCGACACGTGGCCCAGAGTCGACAACTGCGCAGAGATCGCCCCCAGCACCTGCGGGTGCGCATGACCCAACGCGTTCACCGCGATCCCGGCCAGCAGATCGAGATAGCGGTTTCCGTCGGCATCCCACACATAGACGCCTTCACCGCGGACAAAGACCCGGGAAGGCATGCCGAAGGTGTTCATCAAGGCATCCCCGTAGCGCGACAGGAGACTGGCTTGGCTGCCGGAATCGGTCGGCGACGTGTCGTGTGTGCTGTCCACAGTCATCAGAGAAGCTCTCCCAATGCGGAGTGGCCCAGCACCATCGTGCCGTTGCCCTCATCGGTGAAGATCTCCAGCAACAACGAATGCGGGGTACGTCCGTCGATCACAGTGGCCTTCGGCACTCCACCTCGCACCGCAGACACGCACGCCTCCATTTTCGGGATCATTCCCGAGGCCAAGCTGGGCAACATCGCGGCGAGGTCATCGACCGCAATCTGACGAATCACTTCGTCGGATTCGGGCCAGTTTCGGTACAACCCCTCCACGTCGGTCAGCATGATGAGCCGTTCGGCATTCAACGCAACAGCAAGAGCGCCGGCGGCGGTGTCAGCATTCACATTGTGAATTTGGCCATCCTCATCGGGAGCCACCGTGGCAACGACCGGAATCCGGCCGGCTTCAATCAGGCCCAGCACGTTTTCCGGCCGCACTTCGGCGACCTCACCGACCAAACCCAGATCGACCTCTTCACCGTCGATCTCGATGCCTTTGCGCTCAGCGGTGAACAATCCGGCATCCTCACCAGAAAGCCCCACAGCAAAGGGGCCATGGGCGTTGATCAAACCCACCAGCTCGCGGTTCACCTGACCCATCAGCACCATGCGGACCACGTCCATGGCCTCGGGCGTGGTTACCCGCAGCCCTTCACGGAACTCGCTTTCGATGCCGAGCCGATGCAACATGTCCGAGATTTGCGGCCCACCACCGTGTACCACGACCGGTTTCACACCGACCGTGCGAAGAAAGACGATGTCGGCGGCAAAGGCTGCTTTCAGTTCGTCATCGACCATGGCGTTGCCGCCGTACTTCACCACGACCACTTTGCCCACGTAGCGTTCCAGCCACGGCAATGCTTCGATCAGAATGGATGCCTTATCTGCTGCTTCGCTCATGAGGAGTACTCCGCGTTCTCTTTCACATAGCCATAGGTGAGGTCGTTGGTCCAGATTGATGCCGCCGCTTGACCCGCATGCAGGTTCATTTCCACCACAACATCGCGGGCGCTGAGATCGACTTCGCTGCGATCCACGCCCAGTTGTCCATTCACAAAGACCGGCACCATGTTGAAAGACACGTCGACCTTTTCCGGGTCATAGGTGGCCGGGACGGTACCTGCCGAGGCCAGCACCCGTCCCCAGTTCGGATCGTTGCCGAAGATGGCGCATTTGAACAGGTTGCTGCGCGCAATCGCCCGGGCGACGGTGACCGCTTCCCCTTCGTTGACGGCTCCACACACCCGCACCTCGATGTCGTGGGCTGCGCCTTCTGCGTCAGCAAGTAACTGCTTGGCCAAGCTGCCACACACCTCGATCAGCGCTTGGGTGAACTCGGCGAGATCGGGCGCTGTCGCCGCACCCGAGGACATCAGTAACACGGTGTCGTTGGTAGACATGCAGCCGTCTGAATCGGTGCGGTCGAAGGTGACTGCTGTTGCTGCCCGAAGCGCCGTATCGAGTTGGTCCGGATTCAACACAGCGTCGGTCGTCACCACAACCAACATGGTGGCCAACGCGGGAGCGAGCATTCCTGCCCCTTTGGCCATGCCACCTACCGTCCAGCCCGCCTCTGACTGATAGATCGCCTGCTTGGGCACAGTATCTGTGGTCATGATCGCCGCCGCCGCGGCATCTCCGCCCAGATTCGACTGGTCTTGGGCGGCTTGCTGAATGCCGTTCAGCACCGCATCCATCGGCAGCCGCACACCGATCAGCCCCGTGGAGCACACCGCAACATCCACCGAATCACATCCGATTTCTGCGGCTACCCATTCGGCAGTTTGGACGGTGTCTGCGAATCCTGCATCGCCGGTGCAGGCGTTCGCGCCGCCGGAGTTGAGCACGACTGCGGAAACCCGTCCATCGGAAAGAACGTTTTGGGACCACTTCACCGGGGCCGCGATGAACCGGTTCGTGGTGAACACGGCGGCGGCATGCGCAGTTGGGCCTTGGTTGACCACGAGCGCAAGGTCGGGCGCTCCGGACTGCTTGATACCGGCCGCCACTCCGGCGGCAGTGAAACCCTTGGCAGCGGTGACGCTCATGGGGCAACTCCAATCATGGGAAGACCTGTCGTTTCTGGAAGCCCGAGAGCTAGGTTCATCGACTGCACTGCGCCACCGGCCGTGCCTTTCGTCAGATTGTCGATCGCACACACGGCGACCAGTCGCCCGGCGGCACGGTCAACTGTGACTTGCACGTGCACAGTGTTCGAACCGACGACGGCCTGGGTTTGCGGCCAGACCCCTTCGGGCAGCACCGTCACGAAAGGCTCGTCGGCGTAGGCGCTCTGGTAAGCCTGCCGAACCTGGCTGACCTTTTCGGGATCTAGCGGGGCGGTCACGGTCGCCAGGATGCCCCGAGGCATCGGAGCCAACACTGGAGTAAACGACACGGTGGGGTTGACGGCGCCGAGAGCGGCGAAGTTCTGCAGGATTTCGGGCACATGCCGATGACTGCCGCCCACACCGTAGGCGCTCACCGAGCCCATGACCTCGGCGCCGAGAAGGTTGGGTTTCAGCGCTTTACCCGCACCCGAAGCACCGGATGCTGCCACCACAACCACATCGGTGCCGCTGACCAGACCTGCAGTAAGTGCAGGGAGGAGAGCCAACGTCACCGCCGTGGGGTAACAGCCAGGCACCGCAATCCGTTTCGTCTGCGCAAGAACCGTCCGCTGCCCGGGAAGCTCCGGCAGGCCGTAGGGCCAACTTCCGGCATGGTCGGTGCCGTAGAACGCCTTCCATTGAGCGGGGTCGGTGAGCCGGTGGTCGGCTCCGGCATCAACAACGAGGACGTCGGGCCCAAGCTCGGCGGCAATCGCAGCCGAAGTGCCATGAGGAAGCGCCAGAATGACAACGTCATGCCCGGCCAACACCTCAGGAGTGGTTTCGCTGATAACACGGTTGGCAAGCGGAGTGAGGTGGGGGTGGTGACTGAGCAGTGACGTGCCCGCACTCGCACCAGCGGTGAGCGCACCAATCTCTGCATCGGGGTGGCCCACCAGGAGCCGCAAGGCCTCTCCCCCGGCGTACCCCGTGGCACCAGCCACAGCAACAGTGAAAGTCATAGAATGACTATGCCGCATATGGAATGAATATTCCAGTTGGGGGTGGGCGAGTCGGTGGTGACGACCCCGCGGACGACGTGACAAATGCAGGTTCAGGCAGCACCATCACCTCCTCGCAGAGATACTCAGACCAATGATGGTGCCCGACCGAACCCCCTTTGAGTTCTTTGATCGATTCAGTTGTGGATAACTCCACATTGCCTGTTGTAGGCCCTCAA
>CAYWIN010000147.1:0-5244 GCA_964458365.1 uncultured Propionibacteriaceae bacterium | reverse complement strand
ACTTGAAGCACCAACTTTGCCCCAGGGATGTCCCGCCCCAGGGCGCCGAGCACCTGACCAATGCCATGCCCGAGACCTTCAGCCAACTCGCGCCGAGCTCCCTGGTCTGCCAAGACCAGTTCCGAATGGGACGTAGCCAGGTTGCTGGCCAGCGTCCACGGTCCCGTGATGGCGAGTTTCAGTTTGCCCCGATAGTCGTGAGCGAACTCGCCAAGCATCTCCATGTCGTCACGCCAGATCGAGCGGGCTCGCCGCTGTTCTCCACCGGCACTGCTGGCCAGATGCCATTGGCCCGCCAGGTAGTCGACTCTCGGGGCGTCGGGAAGCCCCAAGCCTCGACCAAGGATGCCTGCCCACGGTCCACGCTGAGGCAGCTCGGGTACCCACGGGAACCCTCCGGATAGGTCAAACGTCATTCGCAGGGCTGCCGGGAAGTCAGCTCCGGGAAGCGAACCCAGGCCGGTAAAGCTCACCACTACCGGGCCGTCGCCGAAATCGTCGCAGAACCGACCACGCGGTCACCGTCGTAAAGGACCGCAGCCTGGCCAGGAGCGACACCGTACGTCGGTTGCGAAAGCTCGATCTCCACCTCTGGCCCGGAGTGGGTGATCGTGCCATCCATGGCCTCGCCGTGGGCACGCACTTGGACCTTGCCAATCCAGCTGCCGAACACCTCGGATTCTGCCCAGGTCGGACGAATCCCGGTGATCCGACGAACGATTAATGCCTCCCGCGGTCCCACGGTGACGGTGTTCGCCTGCGGATCCACCGAGACGACATAGCGGGGACGTCCATCGGCCGCCGGAACGGACAGGTTCAATCCGTGACGCTGACCCACAGTGAACTGGTGGTAGCCCAGGTGTTCACCGATCACGTCCTGATTGAGGTCGAGAATGTCACCGGATCGTTGGCCTAGGTGCTCGTTGAGGAACCCGGCGGTGTCTCCGCTCGGAATGAAACAAATGTCGTGACTGTCGGGTTTGTCAGCCACCAAAAGCCCCCGCTGGGCAGCCTCGGAGCGCAGCTCCGCTTTCGACACCACATCACCCAACGGAAACTCACAGTGGGCGAGTTGCTCAGCGGTCAAAATCCCCAACACATAGGACTGATCCTTGCGCGGCTCGGCGGCGCGCCACAGTTGCCGGACGCCTGGGGACGTCACCAGACGCGCGTAGTGTCCGGTCGCGACCGCCTCGAAACCCAGCGACAGGCCACGGCGCAGCACGGCCTCGAACTTGATCTTTTCGTTGCAGCGCAGACAGGGATTGGGGGTACGCCCCGCGGCGTATTCGTCCAGGAAGTCGGTCACGACTGCTTCGGCAAAACCGGCGGAAAGATCCCACACGTAGAACGGAATGCCGAGCACATCAGCGGCGCGGCGTGCGTCGTTGGCATCTTGAATCGAACAGCACCCGCGCGAACCGCTGCGGAACAGCTCAGGGTTGCGCGACAAGGCCAAATGGACACCGGTGACCTCGTGTCCGGCCTCCACTAGGCGCGCAGCAGCAACCGCGGAGTCCACTCCGCCAGACATTGCCGCAAGTACCCGCATCTGATCCCCTCTCGGATCGATCAGTCTACTGACCGCGATAGGCGCTACGAGCGCGGGCCACCGCGTCGGGCAGGACGCCGATGAGTCGGTCAAGATCGGCTTGTGTGGTCGACGGCCCAAAAGAGAACCGCAAACTTGCCTGGGCGTCAGCCAGACTGCGCCCCATCGCGCGCAGCACTTCGCTGGGTTGATGAAGCCCAGCAGTGCAGGCCGATCCGGTGGAGGCGTCGATGCCTGCCGCATCCAGCAACAGCAAGAGATCATCGGCCCGAGTTTGGGTGAATGTGAAGTTCACAATGGCCCAACTGTGTTGCGCGGCGGAATTGTCCACGACCGCCGGCAGCGCACCCGCGGCCGCCACCAGCTGTGTCCGCAGCCCCTCCAACCTCCGCATTTCGATCTCGCGTCGCCCCTGGGCTATGTGTGACGCAGCGGCGAAGGCCTGCGCCATCGCACCGGGCACGGTGCCCGAACGTAGCTTCGCTTCTTGACCGCCACCGAAGCCGACCGGAGCTAGCCGCAGCCCCCGCCTGATCACCAACGCACCGATTCCGACCGGACCGCCAAGCTTGTGCGCACTCACGGTCATCAGATCCAAACCGGATTCGCGAAACCGGCAGTCCAGGTGCCCAAAGGCCTGGACGGCGTCGCTGTGAATGAGCACTTTCCGCCGACGAGCAGCATCAGCGACTGCGGCGATGTCTTGGATCACACCGGTTTCGTTGTTCACCCACATCACCGACACCAGCCCCACCCGCTGGTCAAGACCAGTGAGGTCGGGATCGGCCACTGTGCCATCGGGATTGACGTCAAGCACGACGGTATCGGGACGCCGCATCCGGATGTCAGCAACCGAGGCATGCTCGATCGCTGAAACCGCAACACATGCCCCACGTGTCACCGGTGCGCCCAGCACGGCCAGGTTGTTCGCCTCCGTGCCCCCGCTAGTGAAGACCACCTCGTCCGGACGCGCACCGAGGTCATCGGCGAGCGACTCCCGGGCCTCTTCGAGGTAGCGGCGGGCCTGTCTTCCCGATGAATGCAAGGAGCTCGGGTTGCCCGCTCGGCCCATCGCCTCCGCCAAAATCTCGGCAACCTCAGGCTCCATGGGAGAACTGGCCGCGTGATCGAGGTAGGCCCTGCCTGGCATCATCGTGCACAGCTCCGTTTTCGTTGTTTCGGCCCTTCAGCATGCCGCAATCGACGGTCGGGGGCTCGTTGTGGTCCACACTAGGCGACAGATGTCGAGCGGAAAGTAGCTGATGAAAGCGACCGTCCAACCCAATCCTTCCCTTGACGCCGTGCTGGGTGCCCACGTTGACGACAGGGGCACCGGCTTCGCGCTGTGGGCTCCCCGCGCCACCCGCGTCGAGCTGGCCTTGGTCGACGAACACTCCCGGCAGTCAAACCACGACCTGCGCCGCGACGACTCGGGAATATGGCGAATCCACCTCGAGGGAATCGGGCCCGGACAGCAATACGGATACCGCGTCCATGGCCCCTGGAATCCTCGGGCGGGGCAGCGATTCAACCCCGCCCGGCTCTTGGTCGATCCCTACGCTCGGGCAATCACCGGTGGGGTGGACTATTCCGGACCAATCACCGACCACACGGCCGCATCCAATTACGACCTCGACCCCACCGATTCCGCCGGCTATGTTCCGCTGAGCGTGGTGGTAGCTGATTCTCCCCCACCGACACCGTTGACGAAACCGCGCCCGGTCAGCGACCTGATCTTGTACGAAACCCACCTGCGCGGCTTCACCCAGATGCACCCGTCAGTACCCGAACATCTTCGGGGAACGTTCGCGGGCATGGCTTATCCAGCCGTGATCGACTACCTCGTTGAACTTGGTGTGAATGCGGTCGAGTTCCTTCCCCTTCACCACTTCATTTCCGAACCGTTCGTGGTGGGACGGGGCCTGAGTAACTATTGGGGCTACAACACCCTGGGCTATTTCGCGCCCCACGCCCACTATTGCGCCAGCGGTACCCGCGGTGAGCAGGTCGCGGAATTCAAGGCCATGGTGAGTGCACTTCACCAGGCCGGGATCGCGGTGATCTTGGATGTCGTCTACAACCACACCGGAGAAGGTGGTCATGATGGGCCCACCTTGGCCTTCCGCGGCATCGACCATGCCGCCTACTACCGACTCACCGATGACCAACGCAACGACTACGACGTCACCGGCTGTGGCAATGCCTTCGATACGTCCACTCCTGGCGCACTGAAGCTGGTACTCGACTCGCTGAAGTACTGGGTCACAGACATGGGGGTAGACGGTTTTCGCTTCGACCTGGCCACGACACTGATCCGCGATGCAACCCACCACGTCGACCAAGAACACCCGTTCAAGAAGCTGATCGCAGCCGATCCAGTGCTGTCCACAGCAATCTTGATCGCCGAGCCGTGGGATCTCGGGCCTTTTGGCTACCAGGTTGGCGCGTGGGGCGCCGGGTGGAGTGAATGGAATGACCGTTTCCGTGACGTGACCCGAGACGCCTGGCGCAACGCGACCTACGGGGTGGGCGAATTCGCCACCCGGCTGTCGGGATCTTCAGATCTATACAACCACCATGGTCGTCCCCCGCAAGCGTCAGTGAACTTCGTCACCGCCCATGACGGCTTCACCCTTCGCGATCTCGTTACCTACGACCTCAAACACAACGAGGCAAACACCGAACGCAATCATGACGGCTCCGACGACAACAGATCGTCGAACCACGGGTACGAAGGCGAAACCGCTGACCCGCAGATCAATGCGTCCCGGTTGCGCACCGCAAAAGGCCTGATGGCCACACTCCTGTTGTCTTCAGGCATACCGATGATCACCGCCGGCGACGAATTCGGACGTACTCAAGGCGGAAACAACAACGCCTACTGCCAAGACTCCCCCATCTCCTGGCTCAATTGGACCCCCGATCCGCTCTGGGACGAACAGCGCGCCCTCACCCAACGGTTGATCGCTTTGCGTCACGACTACCCCCTGCTGCGTCCCGACTTCTGGCGTCAGGACAACGACGTCGTGATGGACGAGCGGACGTCGGGCCGTCCCCGCATCCGGTGGCTGACCGAAGAGGGAAACGCATTCAACACTGCGCTGTGGAACGAACCGAATCGACGCTTTTTGGGCCTGTACCTCGCCGATGCTACGCACACCTTGTTGATCTATTTTCATCTTGGCGATCGCCCAATTTCGGTCACTCTGCCAGGCCCCGAATTGGCCGACAGCATCACCCTTCTGCTCCACACCGGAAATGACGACGAGCTTTCCGCTGGGCCGTTCATCCCCAGCGCCACACTGGTGATTCCCGGCCGGACCGTGGCCATCTTTCAGGTCACGCCGCCGGGCCCGGAATCCTCCGCGCAACAGACGGAGGCTGGGACGCCTGCAACGCCGGGCCCCACCCGCTAGGTTGGCTTCGTGAGCGACTCATCCGCCCGTTCTTCATCCTCGTCCCGGTCGAAGACTCCACGTCCACGCTCGAGCTCACCAAGACGGCCCGCCCCGGTGCGCGGCGGGTTTGGGCGTATTCCCGTCACCGGAGTCAGCCCCGTCGTCCACGATGGCGCATACCCCGCCAAAGCCGTCCTTGGGGAACTCATCCCCATTCGAGCCACCGTCTTTCGCGAGGGCCACGACGCAGTGAACGCCTCGGTGATCTTGACCGATCCGTCCGGCGCGACGCGA
>CAYWIN010000146.1:0-5253 GCA_964458365.1 uncultured Propionibacteriaceae bacterium | reverse complement strand
CGCTTCGGCAGCGGCACTCATCACCGGCCAATCCGAATCGGAACCCATCACAATGCCCACTACCGGCGCCTCGGCCATCACTACTCCCATTTTCCATTGCTGCCCGGGGGTCATCCCGCCCGGCTCAGAAGTCTCGAACATCCTTTCGCACCCGGCAGGAGCGGTCCACCTCGTGGGCGAATTCCCTCTGAAGCGCTATCACAGTTGCGGCGCAGGGTCTGATCGCGTCCCGCCTGTGCGATTCGGTCAATGGTGCACCTCAGAACCTGCAACAATTGAGCTATGACTGCACAATTCGTGACCATGGGCGGCGGCGGCTTCTCGATGTCGGAGCGTGGCGCTGCGACCAACCTTGACCGCTACCTGATTGAGATCAGTGGAAAGAGCTCACCGTTGGTCTGTTTTGCCCCGACGGCATCGGCCGACGACCCGCAGTACATCAATAAGTTCCTCCTCGCCTACAGCACGCTGGGCGTGCGCACGATGGTGTTGACCCTTTGGGACGGAAGCTCCACGGCGTCTATCGCCCGAATCGCGGATGCCGACATCATCCTGGTCGGAGGCGGCCACACCGTGAACCTGCTGGCCCTGTGGAAGGCCCATGGTGTGGACAAGGCGATCAAGGCTCGCGCCAAGGCCGACGACGTGGTCTTTGCCGGAGTCGGCGCCGGCGGCGCCTGCTGGTACAACGGATGCATCACTGACACCTTCGGCGACTACCGCCCCTGGCGCGGCGGCCTCAACATGCTGGAGGGGAGCTTCTGCCCGCATTTTGACGGGGAAGCTGAGCGTGCACCGTCATTCACTGACGCGATCGCCTCCGGCGATCTATCGGGCGGCTGGGCCGCTGATGACGGCGCGGGCATTCACTACGTCAACGGAGTGGCAACAAACTTCGTCTCCGAAGCCCCCGGCAAACGGGTCTACCAGGTCATGCCTTCGAACCTGCCCACTTCTTCGGGAGTGCTGGTGGAGCCGCAATCCATGACCGTCCTGTGAGTCGCTGAACCCACAACTCTTTGGCTATCGCCAGGCCAACAGTTTTCCGTTCACGGCCGGGCGAAGATCACCGTGCGTTGCACGATGAAGTTCACCGTGGTCGCCACGCCTTGCGCCACCACGAAGCCCACAACCTGCGCCACCGGCACACTCGACAGGCCCAGCACCCATGGATAGAGCAGGGCGAAGATGCCGACTTGTAGCGCGAAGGTGAGCGCGTAGAGCGCCATCACGGCGGCGAAACGACGCTTCGACGGCTCGGCAACAAAGGTCCAACGCCGATTGATCAGATACGCGGTAGTCGTACCCGCGACGAACGAAATCGCTTTGGCCAGGTTGTGGTCAAAGTGAGCCAGGTTCATCAACGCCACCAGGAGACCAAAATCGACCACGGCGGAGAGCCCGCCAGTGACCACAAATCGCACCAACTGGGTGCGCAATGCTGGCCGGTCTGGAGCCACGGCCGCGTCCGCTGCCGGAGACTGATCAACGTCAGCCGATTCCTCTGTGCTCACTCGTCTTTCACCGGGGGTTCCTTGATCGGGTCTTGACCGGCAAAAAGCAGCTCGGTCATCACGACGTGGACGCGCTCCACGTCGGGGATGTCAGTCAACACAGAGGGTTCTTCGGCGGCCGTAGTGAGCTCCAATGTTCCACAGCCGAACATCCGATCAGTCAGCGAAAGCTCGTAGGCCACATTGTTGATCCGACTCAGGGGCAGGTCATGGCCGCGCTTATTGATCAGGCCCGTGCGCGAAATGATCCGCCGATTCGTGAAGGTATAGGTCGTGGTCCACCAGCGGAGAAAGGGGATCAGCACCCAAGCCACGACTCCGACCAGCGCCACCGCGGCAATCACCCACCCGGCCCAAGGCAGCAACACCGGAGGCAGAAAGGCAAACGCCACCCCCACCGCCACACCGATCAGCAGCAGCACCACGGCGGGGCCGATCAACACCTTGGCGTGCGTGCGCAGGTGCAGAACCTCAACCTCGCCTTGGCCGAGCAGATTTGGAGGGATTCCCATGACGCAATCGTGACACAACTGCCCTAGCTCACCGCAGATGGACCACGTCGCCAGCAGCGAAGGCCCGCAGTTGGTCACCGACCCGAACCAGGAGGCGCCCGTCGACATCAATGTCGGTCGCCTCACCCACCACGTCGGGAGCACCGGTCACCTGCACGCACACCTGGCGTCCCAATGTGGCGCATCGCGATCGCAGTTCGTCACGCAGATCTTCACCAGCCAGCCACCGGTCGTACCAACGGCCCAGACTGCTCAGCACAGCCTTGATGAGAACCTCATCGTCGACGGACGCGCCCGCCAAGAGCAACGAACTCGCCGTCGGCACGGGGAGGTCGTCGCGTGACAAGCGCGTATTGACACCGATTCCCAAGACGACGGCGGCAGGTTGCTCGTCCACCGCCTCCACACGCTCGGCCAGAATTCCACAGATCTTGCCCGGTGCCACCGAAGTCTGATCAAGAATCACATCGTTGGGCCACTTCACCGTTGCCGGCACCCCGGCGCATTCCCGCACCGCATCGCTCACAGCCACCCCGGCGACTAACGGCAACCACGACCAACGAGGTAGCGGCACCGACGCGGCTGGCCGCAAGATCACTGAAATCGCCCATGCCGCCCCAGCAGGAGCCTGCCAGCGACGATCCAAGCGCCCTCGCCCCGCTGATTGGTGTGCGGAGGCCAGTGCTGTCCCGGATGGGGCCCCTTGACGCGCCATTTCGACGAGGTCGGCGTTGGTTGATCCGGTGCTGTCCACAACGTGGACGCGCACCCACGGCCAACCCAATCCAGCGACTTTTTCGCCGGACCAATCCGCTCCGAAGGTGGGAAACACAAGCAGACCCTATGCCGGAATCAGGCTCTGCCCGCTATGGTTCCGCTCATGCAGCCGGACATTCACACCACGAGGGGCAAGATCGCCGACCTGAGCGAACGCATCGAACAGGCGAAAAATCCCGCAGCTCCCGCAGCAATCGAGAAGGTTCACGCCCAGGGCAAAATGACTGCCCGCGAGCGTGTCTTGCAGTTGCTGGACGAGGGCACCTTTACCGAATTCGACGAGTTTTCTCGTCACCGCAGTATCGCCTTCGGCCTGGAGGCCAAGCGGCCATACACCGATGGCGTCATCACAGGCGTGGGATCGATCCACGGACGTCCGGTCTGCGTATTCAGCCAGGACGTCACCCTCTTTGGTGGAGCCCTCGGCGAGGTGTACGGCGAAAAGATCGTCAAGATCCTCGATTTCGCCATCAAGACCGGCTGCCCAATCATCGGCATCAATGAAGGCGGCGGCGCGCGGATCCAAGAAGGCGTCGTCTCCCTCGACCTGTACTCGCAGATCTTCCGACGTAACACCCTGGCTTCTGGTGTGATCCCGCAAATCTCGCTGATCATGGGTGCTGCAGCAGGCGGACACGTTTACTCCCCCGCCCTGACCGACTTCGTCATCATGGTCGACCAGACCTCGCAGATGTTCATCACCGGACCTGCCGTGATCAAGACTGTCACCGGCGAAGACGTCAGCATGGAAGAGCTCGGCGGCGGACGCACGCACTCCACGAAATCGGGCAACTCGCACTACCTGGCAGCCGACGAAACCGACGCCTTGGAATACGCCCGACAGCTGATCACCTTCCTGCCCCAGAACAACCTGGAAGATCCCCCGGTCTATGAGGAAGAGGAAGCTGACCTCACCATCACCGAGCACGATTTGGCTCTCGATTCGGTGATCCCTGACTCCCCGAACCAGCCTTACGACATGCACGACGTCATCAAGCGCGTCCTCGACGACGACGACTTCTTGGAGGTGCACGGTCTCTACGCGCAGAACATGATTTGCGGGTTCGGACGCATCGAAGGTCGCTCTATTGGGGTGGTGGCAAACCAGCCGATGGTCTACGCCGGTTGCATCGACATCAAAGCCGCGGAGAAGGCCGCCCGATTCGTGCGCACCTGTGACGCCTTCAACATCCCGGTGCTGACCTTCGTGGACGTGCCCGGCTTCCTGCCTGGCACCGACCAAGAGTGGGACGGCATCATTCACCGCGGCGCAAAGATCATCTATGCCTACGCCGAAGCGACCGTCCCGTTGGTCACGGTCATCACGCGCAAGGCCTACGGTGGCGCCTACTGCGTGATGGGATCCAAGCCGTTGGGTGCCGACGTGAACCTGGCCTGGCCGACTGCTCAGATTGCGGTGATGGGTGCCGAAGGTGCGGTGAACATCCTGTACCGCAAGGAGCTCGCCGCCGACGCGGCGCCAGACCAGCGCCGCGCCGAACTGATCGACGAATACAACGACACTCTGGCCAACCCCTACGTTGCCGCCGAGCGTGGTTACGTCGACAAGGTGATTCACCCGCACGAAACCCGCGCCCAGGTAATCCGGGTGTTGCGCCTGCTTCGCACCAAGCGTCAACAGTTGCCGCCCAAGAAGCATGGGAATATCCCGCTATGAGCACACCCGAGCCTGCCCTGGTCCAGATCGTGTCCGGCTCCCCCACCGAGGAGGAACTGGCCGCGATTGGCACCGTGGTCGCCGCCGTGCGGCGCGGACGTCCGCAACCCCACGCGCCCTACACCGGCACCTTGGCCGGTGGCTGGCGTTCGTACTGGCATACGGTACGCAACCCGCTGCTGCCCGGACGCGAGGCCTGGCGCAGCACTTTTCGGCGATAAGTCCGGCATTCATCCGCTCGGCGGCGTAGCCTTCGATAACCGAACCGCGCCGCCGAGTTCGGAGCCGACCTGAGCTGCCCCTCAGGGAGGAATTTCCTCCTCACCCCCGAAAGGAAATCCCATGGGAGTCGAACACGAAATCCTGAATCGACTAGACGTCAATCAACTGGCCGACTTTGTCGGAACCGACCCTGATCATGCCCGCAAGGCCACCACGGCCGCGGTGCCCGCACTGCTCAGCGGATTGCGCGCCAACATTTCGGAGCCCGGCGGTGCATCGGCTCTGGCCGAGGCACTCGAAGACCATCGCAGGCACCCCGCGCACAGCACCGCGCTTGTGCTGACTGTTTCGGAGTCTGACCTCGAAGAGGGTCGCAAAATTGTGGCCTACGCTTTGGCCGACGACTCGTCACGGCTCGCTGAAGTCAGCAACTTCGATCCCGACATCCTCGCCCGGCTCCTTCCCGCGTTGGCCCCCATCGTGATGCGTACCTTGGCCAACCAATTCAATCCCGATGCCGACCCCGACGAGCTGAACCAACTCATTGGAT
>CAYWIN010000145.1:0-5286 GCA_964458365.1 uncultured Propionibacteriaceae bacterium | reverse complement strand
TCGCCGACATTGCAGGAACTCATTCTCTTTTCGCGACTGAAGCTTCGTGATCGACACCGGAAACGGAACCGGGCGGTTCGTATCGCCGGGTGGACTGCAGCTGCGGCGCTGCTGCTTGGTGGGGTCTATCTCTTCGCCTTCTCACCCGTCTTGGCCGCCAAGGAAATCGGAGTAAACGGAGTGCACGTGCTTGACGCCGACCAGGTGCGTACGGCTGCCCGCATTGCTCCGGGTACACCACTGGCGAGAATTGATGTGGGATCCGTCGCAGACCGAGTCGCCACGCTGCCAGCTGTGGCAGGCGTGGACGTGACGCGTGTCTGGCCTGACCAACTTGTGATCAACATCACCGAGCGCCAACCTCGTCTGGCGATTGCGGTCAGGGACCACTACTTGCTGGCCGATGCAGAAGGGGTGGCCTTCCAGTCCGTTGAGAAGGTCCCGGCCGGTCTGATTTTGGTTGTCGCGGATCCCAACAACCGTGCGCTGCTGTCCGAAATCGGAGAGGTTTGCGTGGCGCTGAGCCCGGCAACCGCATCAAAAGTGGCGAAGGTCCAGGCCGCAAGCAGTGACAGCATTGAGCTTCGTCTGCGGGACGGTCGGCGCGTGATGTGGGGCAACGCAGGGCAGTCAGAGCTGAAAAGCCAGGTCGTCGATGCGTTACTCAAATTGCCCGGACGGGTTTTCGATGTTTCGGCCCCGTCTCTGCCCACTCGGCGCTAAAGAGTTTTGCTGTGTGCCCATAACCCTGAAGTGCCACTTGAGGGACGCGCCGGGGGCAAGATCATTCTTGGACAAGCCGAAATGCCCTCTCTTAGCCTTAACCCGACGCCGAAGCACCTGCCCCTTCCCCGCCTGCGCTTCGTCGGCATTTTGACGTAATCAATTGCTCAGTAAGGGTGGGTGAACGTGGCTACTGCCTCCCAGAACTACCTGGCCATCATCAAGGTCGTCGGTGTCGGCGGTGGCGGCGTAAATGCAGTCAATCGGATGATCGAATCCGGGCTGCGCGGGGTCGAGTTCATCGCGGTGAATACCGATGCCCAGGCGCTGCTGATGAGCGACGCCGATGTGAAACTCGACATCGGACGCGATCTAACTCGTGGTCTCGGCGCGGGCGCCGACCCTTCCAAGGGCCGACAAGCAGCTGAGGATCACGCCGATGAGATCGAAGAGGTGCTCAAGGGCGCCGACATGGTCTTCGTTACGGCAGGCGAAGGCGGTGGAACGGGTACCGGTGGTGCGCCCGTTGTTGCTCGCATCGCACGCTCGCTGGGTGCACTGACTATTGGTGTGGTGACCCGTCCGTTCAGCTTTGAAGGCCGACGGCGCTCAAATCAGGCCGAAGATGGAATCGCAGCGCTGCGCGACGAAGTCGACACCCTGATCGTCATTCCCAACGACAAACTGCTGGAGATGACCGATCATCATGTCGCGATTTTGGATGCATTCCGTCAGGCAGACCAAGTCCTTATGCAGGGCGTTTCGGGAATCACCGATTTGATCACGACCCCCGGCTTGATCAACTTGGACTTTGCAGATGTCAAGGCGGTCATGTCTGATGCGGGTTCGGCTCTGATGGGAATCGGGTCCGCTCGTGGGGAGGATCGGGCCCGTGCGGCGGCCGAGATGGCGGTGTCTTCGCCACTTCTGGAGGCCAGTATCGACGGTGCCCATGGTGTCTTGTTGTCCATCGCTGGTGGGTCCGATCTGGGTCTGTTCGAAGTGTCTGCGGCGGCGAATCTGATCGAAAGCGCTGCCCACGAGGATGCCAACATCATCTTCGGCACGGTGATCGACGATGCGCTCGGAGATGAAGTTCGAGTCACCGTGATTGCGGCCGGCTTTGACGGAGGTGTCCTTCCGACGCGCAAACGAGAGCTTTCGGCTCGACCAATTCGCGAGACTCCCACGATTGCTCCCGTAGCGGATGAGCCTGCGGTGTCGCCTTTGGAGGCCACTGCTGAGGTTCCTCGTCAGAAGCCAGCGCCGGTCGAACGACCTCGGCCAAAGGCGGTGCCGTCGGATGATGACCTCGACGTCCCTGATTTTCTGAAGTAGCTGGGCGTCGGGCCGGTCACCTTGTTCAGTTTCGTCAACGATCCACCTGCTGACGGGTATGGGGTGGCGTTCTTTGATGCTGTAGCCCCGGACCAAGGCCGGCTCGACCTCACTGCGGGGCATTCTTCTGCTTGGCGGGGGCCCGATTGGGATCTTGTCGAAGATCACCTCGGTGTTCCTGTCTTCAATGCCTACCAGGTCCATGGGGTCCGAGTGCTGGAAGTTGGTCACGGCAGCGACCGCAAAGACGTCATTGCGGTACACGCTGATGCGCTGATTACTTCCCAACGTCAGATTGGCCTGGCGGTGCGAGCTGCTGACTGCCTGCCGGTGCTTTTTGTTGATGCCGACGCTGGCGTGGTGGCTGCGGCTCACGCGGGGAGAGTCGGCCTGGGTGATGGAGTGCTGCCTGCCACGGTGGCCGCAATGCGGACTCGTGGGGCGCAGGCGGTGAAGGCCTGGATCGGTCCGCACATCTGTGGAAGCTGTTACGAGGTACCTGATGATGTGCAGGAGGAGTTTTGCGCCGCGATGCCTGCCGCACGCGCCAAGACGAGCTGGGGGACGTCGAGCCTTGACCTGGGTGCCGCGGCCGCGGCCCAACTGGAGGATCTTGGCTGCCAGGTCACCAGAGTTGATCCCTGCACTCGGACAGAGCTGACTTTGCACTCCTACCGGCGCGATGGGGCCGAATCGGGTCGTCAGGCCGGTGTGGTCTGGCTGAGTTGAACAAGTGAGGCGTGTCGGCGCCCTCTTTCCCGGCTAAACGTCGTACTCGGGTTACAGTTTTTCACGAGTGACGCGACCAAAAGGGGCACGACAATGGCTGATCGCTTGAAGAAAGCCGCAATGTGGCTGGGCCTGGTTTCCGATGAGGATGACTATGCCGATGCTGACGTGCTGACTGAGGATGTCACTGAGCAGGTCCCCGGCAGCCGTGAGCTGGCCAAGACTGCAGATGGCCCGGCCACGGTGACCGAGTTGGAAACTCGACGTCCGCGGGTTGAGTCGTCGGCTCGGGTTGCTGACATCAACCGCATCATGACCGTGCATCCGCGCACATACAACGAGGCGCGTTCCATCGGAGAGAACTTCCGCGACGGGGTTCCGGTGATCATGAACGTCTCAGATATGGACGAAGCTGATGCCAAGCGCCTGGTCGACTTTTGTGCGGGTTTGAGCTTCGGCTTGCGCGGCACGATCGAGCGCATCACGAGCAAGGTTTTCTTGCTCTCGCCGCACAACGTGTCGGTGGCCGCCGAAGACAAAGAGCGGCTGGCCGGAGGCTTTTTCAACCAGTCCTGACAAGCGGTTGAGCGCTTCTCTTTGGACGGAATGATCTCTTTGGCACTATGGCGTCGTCCACGATGTGGTCGTACAGATCTGGTCAAGATGGGGGATACCGCTTTGGTGGTCGGGCTAGGCGCGATGACCCGCAATAATGTCTGTACTTCCGGTTTACCCCGGAGGACGCAATACAGTTGGTTGTTGGATTGAACATTCAGGCTGCACTAGCCTGAGAACGACCTAACGGGTCACGGTGCGCCGTGGTTCGTAACCGAGTACGTGAGGTGAGCAATGACCCTGACCCTGGAGCAGGTCCGCCAGACCCGCTTTCATTTGGCGCGGAGGAACGGCTATGAGCCGGTCGACGTCGACAACTTCGTTGACAAGGTCGAGGCGACGATCTCCCAACTCACAGAAGAGAACGGCGCCCTCAAACAACAGATCGAAGCACTGAATACGGGTAAGCCGTCCAATGTCTTCGTTCCCAGCGACAGCAACTCAGACCAGGTACGCGCTGATCTTCAGCGCAGCCAGAATGAGTTGAGTGGCGCGCGCAATGAACTGGCTGGCAAGGCCGACGAGTTGAATCGTCGTAGCCAAGAGCTGAACAGCACCCGAGACGAGCTTTCTCGTGCCCATCAGGAGATCGAATCGTTGCGGTCGGAGGTGAGCAATCTTCGGCAGGCGGGCGGCGCCGCGTCGCAGATGCCGCCGGGCGGCAGCGTGATTTCTTCGGGCAAGATCGAGAACATCGTGGTGACCACCTCGGCCGAGGCATCTCCGGCGGTTACGCGACTGCTGCAGATGGCCACCGAGCAGGCCGAACGCCTGGTTGGCGAGTCGCAGGTGGAATCGCAGCGCATTCTTGGCACGGCTCGCGCCGAGGCCGAGAACGTCATCGATAGCGCGAACCGCAAGGCTCACGAGACGTTGACCGATGCGCGCACCCGTGCGGATCGGATCGAGTCTGAGGCCCGTGTGAACGTGGAGAAGCTCACCCAAGAAGCCCAGCGGCGCGCCGATATGGTTACCGCTGAGGCCGAGGGGAAACGCGCCGAGATGTTCACAAAGCTCGAGTCTGAGCGGGATGCGTTGAAGGTCCGTGTCGACCAGCTGCGTTCCTTTGAGAACAACTACCGTTCGGTGATGACCAACCATCTGCAAAGCCAGTTGCGCATGCTGACGGACACGCGGATTGAGCCAAATCCCACGCCGGAGCAGCTCCGGCAGCCCGGCTCCGGTTCCAACACGCCGCGCCTTGATGCACTGCTTGGCGACGGTAACTGAAAGTTCTGATTCCGCAACGCGCCCCGATCGTCAGATCGGGGCGCGTTGCTGGTGATACTCTCCCTCCTCAGTATTCACTGCAGGAGGGAACAAGACCATGCCACCGGCCCAGCGTCGAGGGATCACCCCCAAGGCTCCCGTCTCCTCTTTTCCCGTGGCCGCGGGTGAGGATCCATGGACAGAAGAAGAGATCGAGGAAATCCGCCAGGAGCTCCTCTCCGATATCAGCCGTATGGAACGTGCCATCGAGGTAGCTGAGGCCGGATTGGCCGATCTCTTCGAAGAAGGCAGCGATGGCGCCGGTCGTGACCCGGCCGACGTCGGTTCGTCGAACTTTGAGCGAGACCAAGAAATGTCCTTGGCCCAGAACGCTCGCGAGCTTTTGGAGCAGGCTCAACAGGCATATCGCCTTTTCGAGTCTGGCGAGTACGGATACTGCGAGATTTGCGGTGACCCGATCGGCAAGGACCGTTTGCAGGTTTTTCCCCGCGCGACGATGTGTGTGGCGTGCAAGCAGCGGGAGGAACGGCGATAGCTGCCTCGCGCACGGAATCCACAGCGGCCAAGCGGTATTGGCCGCTGATCGTGGCCATCGCCGGTGCGGGTTTGATCCTTGATCAGGCCGGCAAGGCACTCGCGCTTGCACGGCTC
>CAYWIN010000144.1:0-5297 GCA_964458365.1 uncultured Propionibacteriaceae bacterium | reverse complement strand
GAATCGGGGTCCGGATCGAAGACGACATCGTGATTACCGAATCTGGGTGCGAGATTCTCTCCAGCCATCTGCCTCGCGACCCCGACGCAGTTGAGGCCTGGATGGCCGGGATCTGGGCCCGCTAATTCGGGCGAACAACCAGCAGGTCACCGACCGAACAGTCCAGCGCATCGCAGATCGCCGTCAGGGTGCCAAAGCGAATCGCCCGCGCCCGATCGTTCTTCAGCACCGACAGATTCACCAGGCTGATTCCGACGAGTTCAGACAGCCGAGTGAGGGTCATCCCTCGTTCGGCGAGCAGCTCATCGAGTCGGCAATGGACCCGGTCATCCACTTCAACCGGCATCAGACAAGGCCCTCCGTGTCTTGGCGCAATCGCTCACCGTGGCGGAACACTGCGGCGAGGAGGGAGAGAAGCAAGGCCGCACCGATGGGTTCCAACGGCACGTTGATCGCGCCACCGCCAGCACTGGGCCAACCGTGGTCCGCGAGATCCGTAGTGCCCTGCCAGCTGGTCGGGGTCGTGTAGCCGGTAACCCAGAACAGGTCCCACGATGCTCCGGCTGCGCCGAGCTGTCCAAGCACCGTCGCCGCCATCCAGCCGCCCAGGACAATCCAGGCCAAAGCCGACAGTGCTTTCGCGCCCACGCCGAACGGGTCAGCAACCGCGAGTCCGCGGGTCAGCCGCAGCACGACAACGCAGATCGCGATGATGGTCAGTGCGCTACACAGCCAGGCTGCCGCGAGCAGATATCTCGTGCTGGGGCTAAAACCGTGAGCCACGACCTGCAGCTGTTGGAAGTTAGCCGAGGTAAAGGTCGCCGCTGGCCCCTCAACAAAGGTGACGCCGGCTGGCACTTTCACTGCCACCGGTTGGACCGGCACCGTCAAAGACACCTCATTCCCGCTAAACAAGGAGACGATCTGAGCAAGCGTTGAGATCGAGGTTGCGGCGATCACCAGCACCGTCAGCACCGTCACTGATCGAACCAGCGCAGCGCCCCCACGCAACGTGCTCATCAACACCATCGCGACGACCACCACGATCGCCAACAGGAGCACTACTGCCAGCATCCCGAATCCCGTCACGACCACAACCCCCACTTATCGATTTTCGATAAGCATAACGAATTACGATAAGTCGTCAAGTGATTGAGCCACGCCAGGAACCGCGCCGCCTGGACGATGGCGACAAGCGGGCCTTCGCGGCCTAGAGTTCATCCCGGACCGCAGTCGAGAGAGCGATCCATTAGACACTCAAGGTGAAGGACGACCCATGTCAGATCCCAAACACGCGAAGGTCGTGCTTGACGAAGATCAGATGCCCACGCACTGGTACAACATCGTCGCCGATCTGCCCACACCACCACCGCCGCACCTGCATCCAGGCACGCAGCAGCCGCTTGTTCCCGAAGACCTCGCCCCGCTCTTTCCGCCGGGTCTGATCGAACAAGAAGCATCCACCGAACGCTGGATTGAGATTCCCACCGAGGTCCACGACATTTATCGGCTCTGGCGGCCTTCACCCTTCTACCGCGCGCACCGCCTCGAGGACGCGCTCGGCACGACTGCAAAGATCTACTACAAGTACGAGGGCGCGTCCCCGGTTGGAAGTCACAAGACCAACTCGGCGGTACCTCAGGCCTACTTCAACAAGATCGCCGGACGTACCCGGCTCACCACTGAAACCGGTGCGGGCCAGTGGGGCTCCGCATTGGCCTTCGCTTCTCAGGTATTCGGCCTCAGCTGCGACATTTGGCAAGTCCGTTCGTCCTATGAAGGAAAGCCCTACCGCCATTACCTGATGGAAACCTTCGGCGCGAAAGCCGTTGCCAGCCCGTCGGAACTCACCGAAGCCGGACGGGCGATCCGCAAGCAGTTCCCCGGCACCACCGGAAGCCTGGGTATGGCCATTTCCGAAGCGGTTGAAGCCGCCGCTAAGGACCCGAATGCGAGTTACTCGTTAGGTTCAGTTCTCAACCATGTGGCATTGCATCAGACCGTGATCGGCCAAGAGGCTCTCAAGCAACTGGAGTTGTTTGACGAAGAATCAGCCGATTACCTCTTTGCCTGCGCTGGCGGCGGCTCGAACCTGGCCGGAATCGCATTCCCCTTTGTACGAGAAAACCTCGAAGGCCGTGCACAAACCAAAATCGTGGCCTGCGAACCAAAGGCAGCCCCTTCGCTGACGGAAGGCGAATACAAGTACGACTTTGGCGATACGGCGCATTTGACGCCGCTGCTGAAGATGTACTCCCTCGGACCAGACTTCGTACCCGATCCGGTACACGCTGGCGGCCTGCGCTACCACGGCATGTCACCACTGGTCAGCCACTGCTATCACGAAGGGCTGATCGACGCCATCAGCATTGGTCAGCTTGAAGCATTTGAGGCAGGGGTGCTGTTCTCCCGAGCAGAAGGCATCGTGCCGGCATCCGAATCGAACCACGCCATCGCTGGGGCGATTCGCCAGGCAAAGCAGGCAACACAGGACGGGGAGTCCCCCGTCATCGTGATTGGGGTGTCTGGTTCAGGCCAGCTGGACCTTCCGGCCTATGCGGAATTCCTGTCTGGCGGAATGGCCGATAGCTGAGGTACCGACTCAGTTTGAAATGGATGTGGGGCCGCCGGGTAATCCCGGCGGCCCCACCCTTCACAACGATCAGTAACCGGAGCCGATGCTAGCCACTGTTGCGGCGATGGCCACCGCATAGATGATACTGGCGATAACACCGACGATCAATCCGACGATGAAACCATTACGTGACTGAATGGAGTCCTTCGGACGGGTGTCCTTCCAGATGATCCACAAAATGAGGCCGGCCAGTGGAACGAAGAAGCCGAGAACGGCCCATCCAAAGCTACCCGTGTCAGAGTTCTGCTGAGGTGCGCTGGGCGGCACCTGCTGCGGCATGGTCATTAATATCTCCTAATCTTGTGGGCGCTGATGACGCACTTCCTGCACCACCCTCGGCCTCCCAACCGGACGCCCCAAAACGTGACGGAGAAAACTTACTGGTCAAGCAGCCCCGCACGCCAGTGAAAACACTGACTACCCACCTCTTAAACTCAAGCTAACCCTCAGAACCCGTCCGCCCTTTACCAACGTCGGAGTCAGATGTAGGTCCGACAGGGGGTGGTGGAGGAGGAGCCGGCGGCGGAGTTGGCTCGGGAAAGGACTGACCCGGATAGCCGGCAGGCGGGTACGGCTGCGGGTAGCTGGGCCCATAACCCGCTTGCGGTGGGCGCGGCGGCGGATTGAACATCGCCGCCCGAGCACCGGGCATCGTGGCAACGAGCTCGCGCGCCTGAGCCGCGACCTTGTGTTCAGCCAAGACCTCATACTTTGTGGCCACTGTCTGACTCACTGACGTGAAATCACGACGCCCCCGAGACATCAAATGCGCCACCACGGAAATCACCACACCAATTACTAAACCCATAGTCAACGCGTAAATGAACAGGGTAAAGATGGCCTCGCCGCCCTGCTGCTGGGGCTGCACGAACCACATCAGCAACGCCACGATCAGCCCCGTCGTCACGCCATTCTGCAGCCCCACTCCCAGGACCGTTCCCCAGGTGCGCCGTCCCGTCACCCGTTCCACTGAACGAAGCTCGGTTCCCACAATGGCCAAGTTCTGCACCGGAAAGCGCGAGTCAGCCAGGAAGTCCACCACCTTCTGCGCTTCGGCATAGGTTTCGTAAACACCCACCGACTGCGGGTACTCCAGCTCCAGCAGACTGCTCATTCGCGATGACGGGGGTAACTGACTCATCCGTCGACCTCCATCCGTGCGGCTCGCCCCCGAGCCAAAATTGCCTGGGCAAGTTTTACACCGGCCTCGTCGACCATTTCGTCGTCGACGACAATCGCCCCAACCGCCCCGTTGACAGCGTCCGTCGCCCGGCGGTAAGCCGCCACGATACGTGCAGCCCGCTCAAAATCGGTGGGATCAGGCGCAAAGACCTCGTTGCCGGCATCAATCTGAGCCGGATGCAGTACCCATTTGCCGTCAAAACCCAATGCCGCACTCGCTTCAGCTGAGCGTCGGAAGCCTTCCACATCACGGATCGCAACAAAAGGTCCATCGATCGCCTGCAATCGGTTAGCTCGAGCGGCCACCAGAATGCTCGCGAGCACGTGGTGAAAGGCGTCACCGGAGTATCCCTGTGGTTGCGCCCCCACGTTCAAGCCCCTCATACCGAGGCTGGCCATGAAATCGCCCGGACCAAAAACCAAGGAGGCTAGCCGCGGACTTGCCTGGGCGATCTCGGCCACGTGGAGCAGACCTACCGCGTCTTCGATCTGAGCCTCAATGCCGATCCGGCCCACCGGAAGCCGCGCGTTATGTTCGACCTGGGTGAGCAATAGATCGAGGGCTTTGACCTCAGCAGCCGAGGTGGTCTTCGGCAAAACCACGGCATCGACCTTGGTTCCAGCCGAGCCGATCACATCGATCACGTCAATGTAGGTCCACGGACTCTCCCAGCCGTTGACCCGGACAGTCACCAAAGGTGCAGCAAAACCCGAGCCGTAGTCCAAGGCGGCCACGATCCGAGACCGAGCGTCAGCCTTCGCGGCCACCGCGACCGCATCTTCAAGATCCAAAAAGACCCCGTCAACAGGCAGCGTTCTGGCCTTCTCGATGAAACGGTCAGACGATCCAGGCACTGCCAAGATCGTCCGACGCGGAACTGCGCGATTAATGTCGCTCACACAGCCAGCCTATTGCAGGCCAGGCGATGACGCCTGGTCGGTGAAAGCCGCCACAGAGGTCACGGTTCAGAGCGGGGTTACCCCCAGGCTCTTACCCACCAAACTGGGACGTCGAGACGCCAGTCGCTGGGCCAGATCCACCAACGCGGTCGCCGCCGGACGAGCCGGATCGCTGGCCACCAGTGGCACGCCCTGATCGCCGCCCACCGAGACCTGTGGATCCATCGGAACCTCAGCCAAAACCGGCACCTCGTACCCCAAACGCCGGGTCAGCGTCGAAGCCACCTCGGCTCCCCCGCCGGAACCGAACACATCCACCCGATGTGTCTGCCCGCAGTCCGGACATGTCACATCTAGATAGGCCATGTTTTCCACGACACCGATCACCCGCTGATTGAGCATCGAAGCCATCGTCCCGGCCCGCTCCGCCACCTCAGCGGCCGCTGCCTGCGGCGTCGTTACCACAATGACTTCGGCCTGGGGCAGCTTCTGGCCCAGAGACAGAGCCACGTCGCCGGTGCCGGGCGGAAGATCCACGATCAGGAAGTCCAGATCGCCCCAGTAGACGTCGGCGAGGAAC
>CAYWIN010000143.1:2966-5311 GCA_964458365.1 uncultured Propionibacteriaceae bacterium | reverse complement strand
GTCCATTCCAGTCCGAAGCATGTCGATCGGGGAAAGATCCCGGCAATGATGGTGGCCTCAGCGACGTTGAGGGGCTCGCAGATCGTGCCCAGCAACTGTTCGTATCGTTGCAGCACGCTGTCCTCAGCACTGTCGTCGGCCTCAGGTAGCGGGCCGAGCTTGCCCAGTTCCGCAACTGCGCTGCGAATTGGTGGCGGCGGCACAGCGGTCATGTCGGGAGTTTCGCACGGGCAGTTCGAGTGGGCAAACGCGGATAGTCTTTCGGGCATGACTTCAACGCTGATTCTGCTCCGCCATGGTGAGAGCGAATGGAACGCCCTGAATCAGTTCACCGGCTGGGTAGATGTCGACATCAACGAGAAGGGTGTCGCCGAGGCCAAGCGGGGAGCTGAGCTGCTCAAGGCTGAGGGCCTACTGCCGGATGTGGTGCACACCTCAGTGCTGCGTCGAGCCATCCATACCGCCAATCTGGCGCTGGATGGCTGCGATCGACACTGGATTCCTGTGCACCGTTCCTGGCGGCTCAACGAGCGTCATTACGGTGCATTGCAGGGCAAGAACAAGGCCCAAACCCTGGAAGCTTTCGGCCCTGAACAGTTCATGCTGTGGCGCCGTTCCTATGACACCCCGCCGCCAGTCATTGCGGTGGACGACGAGTTCAGCCAGTTCGCCGATCCGCGCTACGCCGATCTGCCCACCGAGGCACGTCCGCTGACCGAATGCTTGGCCGATGTGGTGACGCGCATGCTGCCCTACTGGTACGACGCGATCGTGCCCGATCTGCGACGGGGGCAGGTGACACTGGTTGTGGCACACGGCAACTCGCTGCGCGCGCTGGTCAAGCACCTCGACGGCATCTCCGACGCCGATATTGCTGGGCTGAACATCCCCACCGGCATTCCCCTGCTGTACGAACTGGACGATGATCTGCGTCCCGTCACGCCCGGCGGGCGTTACCTCGATCCGGAGGCCGCCAAGGCCGCCATCGAGGCAGTCAAGAACCAGGGAAAGAAGTAATTCTCACCGCGCAGTGCCCCCTCCCGCCAGGGGAGGGGGCACTGCGGCGCGTGGGGGCCGAAACGGGTGTGGCCGGCGAGGTGGTCAGGCGGTCGGCCAGTTCTCGCCTTCGGGGAGTAGACCGGTGATCACGTAGATCACCCGGGCGGCCATGATCACGGCGTGGTCGGCGATCCGCTCGTAGTAGCGGCCGAGCAGGGCCACGTCGACCGCGCTTTCGACGGTGTGCTCCCAGTCGTCGCCCAGGATGACCCGGAACTGGGCTTTGCGCAGCTCGTCCATCTCTTCGTCGCTGTCGGCGAGCTTGCCGGCGTCGTGGGCGTTTCGCTCGCTCAACGAGCGGCCCGCGGTGGCCACCATTTCTTCGGCCACTCGTGCCATCAAGGTGAAGTTCGGTACCAACGGTTCGGGGACGGCGCATTCGGGGTAGCGCAGCCGAGCAATCTTGGCCACGTGGGCGGCGAGATCTCCCATTCGGGCAAGGTCGGCGATCATCCGCAACGCGGCGACGACGGTGCGCAGTTCACCGGCGACCGGAGCCTGTCGGGCGAGCAGAGAAAAGCAGCGGGATTCCAGGTCGTCGTGGCGCCGATCGATTTCGGCATCGTCAGAGATCACCTTCTCGGCTGTGGCGAGGTCAGCTTCCAACAATGCGGTGGTGGCGTGCTTCACCGCGACCTGAACCAGTCCCGAGAGTCCGACCAGGTCCGTCACCACGCTTTCCAGACTTTCGCGGTAGTTGTCGCGCATCTGCTTCTTTCCGTTCGATGGACGCCGCAGGATTCGGCGACGCAATTCTTCCTGGGTTCAGGCTAGATAGCCAGTGCTCGCTGTGGCCAGCGACGAACCAAACGGCAGGTGAACAGTGGGTGAAGGTTGGGCCAAGAGCGTCGCGCAAAGCTCACATTCGGGGCCTTTTTGGCAAACGGCCCGCCTACACTCAGCGACATGACGCCCATTGCATCGGCTGTGCTCGGGCTGGTGCTGGGCGCCGGTCTCGGGACGCTGACGGTATGGCTGCTCGTCCGTCGGGCTGCCAAGAAGGCGCGCGGCCAGGTGGTCAATCGACACCACCTTTCCGAGATTTTGGCTCCGCTGCGTGCCGCAGTGATCGTGGTCAGCGAGTCGGGCTATGTGATCGCCGCTTCCGATGTTGCCAAGGAACTCGGCTTGGTGCGGGGATCTTCGGTGTCTCGTCCAGAGCTGGTCGCCTTGGTTGACGCGCAGGGTGAAACCACGGCAGGTGAATGTGAACTGCGCCTCCAGGGGGCTCGCGGAGAGCTGCTGTTGATGGAGGCCCGTGCCGCACGCCTGAGCAACGGCGCGGC
>CAYWIN010000143.1:0-2956 GCA_964458365.1 uncultured Propionibacteriaceae bacterium | reverse complement strand
TCACGAACTGAAGACGCCGATTGGGGCGATTGGGTTGCTTGCCGAGGCTTCTTCGGCTGCCGCCGACGACCCAGACGCGGTTCGCCACTTCATGGACAAACTGCGCGGGGAGACCGTCCGACTCAATGAACTGGTGTCGCAGATCATTGCCTTGTCGCGCCTTCAGTCCGACGACCCGATGCTGGCTAGTCACGATGTTCAGATTGCCCAGGTCCTGGAGGCGGCGGCGAGTCGCTGCCGGGAACAAGCCCAGGCCCGGCAGATTTCGGTCTCGGTGCAGTCGGCGCCGGGTTTGTGGATCAACGGGGACACCGAGCAGGTGGAGACGGCGGTGGCGAACTTGGTACACAACGCCATCGCCTACTCCGAACCAGGAGCTCGAGTGGCGCTCACCGCCGGCGAAGACAGCCAAGGCATGGTGGCGATTCGGGTTTCAGACAATGGCATTGGGATTAGCGAAGAGGACCAAAAACGCATCTTTGAGCGTTTCTATCGCGTGGACGCCGACCGTAGCCGTGCCAGTGGAGGGACGGGCCTAGGCCTGTCCATCGTGAAGCACGTCGCCGCGGCGCATTCTGGCGAGGTGACGGTGTGGAGTCGTCCGGGGCGCGGTTCGACCTTCACCCTTCGGCTGCCGATCAAGAAAGACGAGGGCCAGTGATGACCAAAGTGTTGATCATCGACGACGAGGAAAGCTATCGCGAGACGCTGGCCTTCCTCTTCACCCGCGAGGGGTTTGAGGTGACCGTTGCTGCCGACGGGGGGTCGGGGCTGGCGGCGTTTGAGCGAGCCGGGGCCGACATTGTGTTGCTGGATTTGATGATGCCGGGGATGTCCGGCACGGAGGTCTGTCGTCAACTCCGCCTGCGCAGCAGCGTTCCGATCATCATGTTGACTGCGCGCGATGCGGAGATCGACAAGGTGGTCGGCTTGGAGCTGGGGGCCGATGACTATGTGACCAAGCCCTTTAGTCATCGAGAGTTGATTGCACGCATTCGTGCGGTGCTTCGGCGCGGACAAGAGGTTGAGGACTACGTCCAGGTGGTTGAGGCTGGCGGCGTCCGGATGGACACTGATCGTCACGAACTCACAGTGCGCGGCAAGCAAGTGCAGCTGGCGCTCAAAGAGTTCGAGCTGTTGGAGATTCTGCTTCGGAATACTGGACGGGTGCTGACCCGTGGACAGCTGATTGACCGGGTGTGGGGTCCGGATTATGTGGGCGATACCAAGACTCTGGATGTCCATATCAAGCGCCTTCGCGGGAAGATTGAAGTCGATCCGGCGAATCCTGTGCTTTTGGTGACCGTGCGGGGCTTGGGCTACAAGTTCAACTCGTAGTCGTCTCGTGGTTGCCGTACCGGTCAGTGCTATTGCCGCAGGCGACTATCGTTAGCCGACGTGACCGACATCACCGTGTTTTCCGGCCACGCTCATCCCGAGTTCGCCGAACAGATGTGCGAGCTACTGGGAGTGGAGCTGTCGCCCTCCAGACTGTCGAGATTCTCTAACGATTGCTTGCAGGTGCAGTTGCGTGCCAACTGTCGCCAACGCGATGTCTATATCGTCCAGCCGCTGGTTCCTCCTACCCAGGAGAACTTGATGGAACTGCTGATGATGGTGGACGCGGCTCGGGGGGCTTCGGCGGCGCAAGTCACCGTGGTGATGCCGCACTATGCGTATGCGCGTTCTGACAAGAAAGATGCGCCGCGAATCAGTATCGGTGGGCGGCTGGTTGCCGATTTGATTCACACTGCGGGTGCGGATCGGGTCTTGACGATGGCCCTGCACGCACAGCAGGTGCATGGGTTCTTCTCGATGCCGGTCGATCAGCTGACGGCGCTGCCGGTTTTGGCCACTCATTTCCGCAATCGGGACTTGAGTAACACGGTGATCGTCTCTCCGGACTTCGGCAATGCGAAGGAAGCCAATCAGTTTGCCCGCATGCTGGGGGTGGGCATGGCTGCTGGTTCCAAGCGACGTCAGGCTGATGATCGTGTGGTGATCGACGCCATTGTGGGCGAGGTCACCGGACGGGATGTGATCATCCTCGATGACGAGATTGCTACTGCCGGTTCGGTGGTTGAACTCATCGACACGGTGCGTGGCTATGGGGTGAACTCGATTTCGGTGGCCTGCACCCACGGTCTGTTCACCGGAAAAGCCCGGGAGCGGTTGAATGGGGTTTCGGACATCACCGAGATTGTGACCACGAACACGGTGCCGGCGACGACGGGGCTCGACAAGCTGACCACGGTTTCGGTGGCGCCGCTCTTTGCTGAGGCCGTTCGTCGGATCAATTGCGGCGAATCTGTGTCGGGCCTGTTCTCCGACGAAGTCACTTACGGCTGAGTCTTCTTTCGTTCTCCCCGGCAGGTTTTGGACCTGCCGGGGAGTTTTTTGTGCTCGGCCCGGCTGCGTTATGTGAACGAACCTGCCCCAAGCCCTTGCAATCCCAACTAAAGCAAGATAAAACAAGAGATAACAACATTGGGGTTGGGGAAGTGGGGCGTCATGTACGCAGCGGAGCGGCAGCGAAGCATCGTCGACTTGGCACGTCGCAATGATCGTGTCGCGGTCACAGAATTGGCCGATCAGTTTGCCGTGACCACCGAAACCATCCGCCGAGATCTGGACCTTCTTGACCAGAACGGCTTGTTGCATAGAGTCCACGGCGGTGCGGTGTGGGCGTCCCGGGTTGCGCTTCCTGAAGCCGGTCTGGCGGACCGAGAAACGGCGCAAGCTTCCCAGAAGGCGCGTATCGCAGCCGTCGCGGCCGGGTACTTTCCCGGGCCGGGCGGGTCAATCTTGCTCGATTCGGGAACAACCACGGCGCGCGTGGCGAACTTGATGACTGGGCAGTCGGCCCGAGAGGTGGTCACCAACTCGGTATCCATCGCCGCCGCGCTCCACGCCGAATCACTCACCTTGCGCTTGATCGGCGGGCGGGTGCGTGGAC
>CAYWIN010000142.1:0-5315 GCA_964458365.1 uncultured Propionibacteriaceae bacterium | reverse complement strand
TTCGCAGATCTCGGAAAACCGCGGCCTGGGGAAAGTCTTTGAAATTCTCTTCGAAGCGGATGGGTCAGAGGTCTACCTGAGGCCGGCCGAACACTACATCCGGTCCGGCGCGGCGGTGAACTTCTTCACGGTGCTGGAAGCAGCCCGCCGTCGCGGCGAGACGGCGATCGGCTACCGCATCGCCGAGCATGCCCACAATGGGGCTGAGGCTTACGGAGTCCGGGTCAATCCGGAGAAGTCGGAGCACATCACGTTTGCGCCCGGCGACCGGATCATTGTTCTGGCTGAGGACTGACCGGCGTCGACGGCAGGACAACGAACGGCAATAGCGCCGAGGACGGGACGAACAAGGTCCACTGGACGAGGGGGCTGACGATGCCGCCTGAGGCCAGGTCAACCCCCAGCATGATGACGACGAACGCCAGGCTGATCAGCCATACGGCCGCGATGATCGGACGGCCCGCATCCCGGTTCTGACGGCTTGCCCAGATCAGGCCCACGGGAAGCAAAACCAGTAGCACCGAAGTGAGATGCCACAGAGCAACCGCAAGGCCGCTGGTCTCGGGGGGAAGTGCAGTGTTTCCGATCCCCGACAGGTATTCGGGGCTGCCCACCACGATGTGTATTGCCGCAGTGAGCGCCAACGTAACGACGCTGGTCCATAGAGGCCAGGTGCGTGTCTTTCCGATTGTCTCAGGGGCGATCGTGGACATGAGAACTCCTACCATCCGCTTTCCGTACAGAAGTGTATGGACAAACCGTACAGTGCTGTACGGTACGATCGCAATATGTCGTCACCCCGGAAACCTCGCCTCTCACGGCGCGACTGGATTCAGGCAGCGGTCGAGCTGGGCGCTGAGGTGGGGTTCGACAAAATCGCAGTCGAAGTCTTGGCAGCGCGGATCGGCGCGACGCGGGGCAGCTTTTACTGGCACTTCGCTGATCGTGCCGACTTGATCTCGGCTGTGCTGAAATCGTGGGAAGAAGAAGGCGCCCAGATGCCTATCGCGGCACTGGCGTCCCTGCCCTCGGATGAAGTTATGCCCGTCTTGATGGACATCGCCTTTGGCGGATCGGCTGCCGAAGACGCGGCGGAATGGCGTCTGATCGCGGCAAGCGAGGACCCCATGATCGCTCCCGTGGCGGCTCGCATCCACCGCACCCGACGAGAGTTCATCGCCACCGCACTTGCCGAACAAGGCCTAAGCCCGGAAGCCGCCGATGAACGCTCCCGGGTGATTTATGCCGCTTATCTGGGACGGCTGGCGCTGCGCCATCTGGACCCGGAGTCCCCAGACATTGCCGATGCCTTGCGTGCGCTGTTCAGCTGATTGCTGCGCCGCCGGCAAGAAAAACAGCTCATGCCTCCGAATTCTCGAAGGCATGAGCTGTCGGACGAAACGGGACTAGACCAGAGCAGGATCCACGGCAAGCTCCACCACGCGATCACAGCGGGCAATCACATTGGGATCGTGAGTAATCACCAGGACTGCTGCTTCGCCGGTGTTGGCCCAAATGTCGTCCATTAGGGCCGTGGCGGTGAGCAGATCCAGATGCTCAGTGGGCTCATCCAAAATCAGCACCGGGAACTGGCCCACCATCAACCGAGCCAAAGCCAACCGCCGGGCCTCTCCGCCGGAAAGCTGCGTGCCGGTTTCTCCCACGATTCGATCTGGGCTGAGGTGGTGCAGTCCCGCGCGATCTAATGCGTGGCGCACCTCCTCTTCTGTGGCATCCCGGTTGCCGATCTTCACGTTCTCCGCAATCGAGGTGCTGAAGATGTGCGCGTCTTGAGGAAGATAGCCCACTCGTCCGCGAACCTCGACCTGGCCTGCCATCGCGGGGATCAACCCCAAAATCGTGGCTGCCACCGTGGTCTTTCCGACCCCGCTGGGACCCACCAAGCCGACAATTTCGCCGCGGGTGAGTTCAAGGTTGAGATCACGAACGACGGGCTCATTTCCCGGCCACCCGGCGTCGAGGGACATCAAGCTCACTCCGGGCTTATCGACAGAGTCCGTCGATGCGGGAAGGTCACCTCGCCCGACCGGCTCGGCATCCAAAATCGCTTCGACGCGGGCCAACGCCGCCTTCGCCCTGGTGTGGGTCTGCGCAGACGCGATCAAGGTGGAGAGCGCCTCATGCAAAGCCAGCGGCGTCAAGACCAAGACCGCAAGCAGTGTGCCTTCCATCTGCCACAGCGGCGGGGGAGTCTTCCCGATAAAGGCGATGTTGCGGATCCAGTCGATCACGCTGGGCATCATGGTTCCGGCCTGCACCTGCGACGCGCCGATCAGCAGCGCACCGATGACCGCAGCGCCAGAAGCCAAAACCTGACCGGCCGTGGTGATGCCGCTGACCCAGGTGGTACGCGCCTCGTCCTTGCGAAGCGCCTCATCAATATCGAGCAACTTGGCTGAATACTCGTCCTTGGCGCCGTAGGCCACCAGATCGGGTGCTGCGCTGGCGATTTCATTTACCGCATCGCCCAGTGCGCCCCGCAACGGAATGGCCTCGGCATCGGCTTTCGCCGAGCCTCTCTGGGCCAGCCAGGGCAGGAGCAAACCGGCCGCCACTGCACTGAGCAAGACCACCAGCCCGGTGGCGGGCGAAACAACGCCGAGCGCGGCCGACGTGAGCAAGATCACCAAAGTCGATGCAGTGAAAGGAATCCACACCCGGACGATGAGGTCCTGCACGGCTTCCACGTCGGCAACCACACGGGTGAGCAAATCCCCACGACGCTGTCCCAGCAGGGTGGTTCTGGCCAGCCGATTGTAGGTTTCCAGCCGCAGAGCGGACTGCAGACGCAGCGCCACATTGTGTCCGGCGAGACGTTCGGAATACCGGAAGACACCTCGCGAAATCGCAAAGAACCGCACCAACACCGATGGTGCCTGCAGGAACGAAGCGCCCACCATGAGCGCCGCGAAGGCGAGCAGCCATGCGGAAACACCCATCAACGCCACCGTGGCAGCCGTTGCCGCAAAGGCCAAGAGGACTGACAAGATCAGCCAGCGGCGCGAGTTCGGAACGGCGTCCAGCAGCCGGTTCATCAGGCTGCGTTCACCGTCTGCATCAGCCAAATCGGCGACATCGTCGCTGGAGGCCTCTGGGGTGGTCGGGGCCGACTCGTCACGAGCTTCGGCGATGTCAGCTTGAACTTCAGCCTTCGTCGGGGTCGGCTCATCGCTGGTGGGCTCAGACGCAACGGCGTCCTGACCCTGTTCAGCGTCGGGAGCTTCAATCCGTATGACTCGGTCAGCCATCGCCAGGACCGCAGGACGGTGGCTCACCACCAAGGCCGCCACACCCGCAGCGCGCAGGCTGGTCAGCAAGGTCTCTTCGGACGCGGCATCCAATCCGGCAGTGGGCTCATCCAGAATCATCAGCTGTGCTGCGGGAAGACCCTGATTTCGATCTGAGGTGATACGCAGCAGTGCACGAGCTGTCGCGATGCGACGCCTTTCGCCGGCCGATACACCTTCAGCGTTGTCGCCCACTGAATGTGTCAGCGACAACCCCGGCGCACCAGCCGCGTCGAGTGCCGCGCGCACTTCAGCGTCGGTGGCATCGGGAGTACCGAGTCGGACATTGGTGCCAATATCGCCGTTCACGAGCCCCGGAAATTGCCCCACATAGGCCAGCTGGTGACGCCAGGCGTCCCAATCGCTGACGGGGGCACCATTGACCAGGATTTCCCCTTCGGTGGGGGTGAGGAAGCCCAGCAGAGCGTTCAACATGGTGGTCTTCCCGCCACCGCTCCCACCGGCGATTGCGATCACTTCACCGGACGCCAGGTCGAAATCGATCGGTGCCAAGGCGGGGTGATCGGTCTCAGGGTAGGTATGTGACAGGCCACGAACGCGAAGCAAGGGGGCTCCCGGGATCACCGTCGGCGAGACAGCCGAGGAGACTTCGGATTCAGCGTTCGCTTCCGTACCGCGGTTCTTTCTGAACAGCATTCCGATGGTGGGACGTGTCGTTTCCTCGGTGGGTTCGTGGGCGTCGATCAAACCAAAGGCCGCTTCGGCAGCCGCCACCCCATCTGCGGAGTCGTGGTAATGAACGCCGACCTGCCGAATCGGGAGGTATGCCTCAGGAGCCAGGATCAATACGAACAGGGCCGTGCCGAGATCAAGGTCGCCGAAAGCGACTCGAAACCCGACGGTGACGGCCACCAGTGCCACGCTCAACGTGGAAAGCAGCTCCAACACCATGGCGGACATGAAGGAAATCCGAAGCGTGGCCATGGTTTCGCGCACATGGGCTGCCTCGGTGAGTTTCAACCCGCGGGCCTGAGCTTTTGCCCGCCCGAAGACTTGGAGAGTCGGCAGGCCCGTCACGAGGTCGGCGAAGTGATGGGCCAGTCGGGTCTGGATGGCCCAGCGTTTGCGGGTACGGGCCTCAGTGGTCCAGCCCACGAGGGCCATGAAGACCGGGATCAGTGGCAGCGTCACCGCCACGATCACCGCCGACCAGAAATCAGAAGTGAGAATCGCCACGGCAATGATCACCGGCACGGTGACCGAAAGCATCAGTTGCGGCAGGTACTTGCTGAAGTACCCGTCCAAGGCGTCCAAGCCCTGGGTGACCAGGGTGATCAGTCCGCCGGTTGTGGTGGGTGAATCAATGGGATGAGCCAGCCGGGCACCGATGATGTCTCGGCGCAGCTGGGACTTCACAGCCGCGGAAGTGCGGTGTGCGATCCATTGATGAAGCCAGTTCAAAAGAGCCTTGCCAGCGAAGATGGCAGCAAGCGCCCATGCGACGACGATGAGACCGTCGTACTGTCCTTTATAGAAAATTCCCGCCACTGAAAACGACAACAGCCATGCCTGACCGAGAGTCAGGATGGCTGTTGCGCTTCCTACCGCGACCCCGGCGACGAGAAATCCTCTCGTCGCCGAGGCCCTACGGAGTAGTCGGGGGTCAATAGGCCCCGCCATCATCAGCTCGCTAACGCGACCTCGTCTGGAATGTTCTCGACGCCCAGACGGCGGCGGAACACCCAGTAACTCCAGATGGAGTAACCGATCACGATCGGCACGAAGATCACCGCGACGATCGTCATCAGAATGAGCGTCGCCTCGGAGGAGGAGCCGTTGAGGATGTTCAACGTTGCTACCGGAAGTCCGGTAACCCCTCCGGCCGGCACGAAGCCCAGACCCGGAACCATCGTGGAGAAGATGACTACGGCCACCGACAGAATCGCCACCGAGGTGGAGATAAAGGCGATGCCTTCGCGGCCATGACCGACGAACCACCATGCGGCGATGAGGCCGACAGCAGCAACGGCAGTCATGATCCAAGCA
>CAYWIN010000141.1:0-5377 GCA_964458365.1 uncultured Propionibacteriaceae bacterium | reverse complement strand
CTGTTGGGGCGCGCGGTGAGCCTGCACCCACTGGCCGTGTTGCTGGGGCTGGTCGATCTGCAAGGGCCCGGTGGCCAGCCAGGCCAGGAAAGTGGTGATTCCACTCGCGGCCTGTTGCAGCAGTTCGGGCCATTGCTTCGCCACCTGGGTACCGATGGCGGCAAACACTCCGGCGATGATGACGGCCAGGAATGCCAGTGACACGACAGACGCCAGCGCCCGTGGCCATTTCCAGGACCGAAGTCGCGCATTGATCGGAGACAGGAGCGCGGTCAGCAACACCGCAACCGCCAAGGGAATACTGACCGCCGAGAAGTAGCTGAGCAGCCACCACGCCAGAGCGACGAGTGCGGCAATCAGGAGTGTTCGCCATGCCCACTCTGAGGCCACGACGAGGCCCTGGGGAACCGACGATTCGGGTGAAACGCGACGCGTTCGCGGGCGAGGAATCAGCACCGCTTCACTGTAGCCAAGCCCCGAAGGCCCCTCTCGGGACGAACGACCCGTGGCTTGCCAAGCCAGACTCTAGATGCGCTTGACGAATTCGGCGGCTGACTTCAATGGAACGGGCTCGGAGCGAAGCAGCTCGCGCACGGCTCTTGGCAGCCCACCGTGTCCGCTCTCTCGAAGCGAGCGAAGGCTGTCTTTGTCCACGCTGGATTCGGCGAGCATCCGCTCTACGGACGACCCGTACTGCACCGCAAAGTAGTGTCTGCGCAGTTCCTCACGGTTGGACGTCGATCCGGCCACCGCCACGAGCAGGACGAGGGCCACGGCCAGCACCGCCACGCTGAGGGTGAGAACAAGTTCGGGCATGTTTTTCTGCACTCCTGATTGATTCTGGAACCCGAAAAGGCCCGACTTGGCGCACGACCAACCGGCTCCTCGCTCACTCTATGCCTTGAGACGCCCACAGATTGCCGCCTGAACCGGTGTCGCCTCGCCTATTACAGTGAGCTCGTGAAGCAACCACTGTCGGAACTGATTGCCTCAGATTGGGCCGAAGCCTTGGACCCTGTGGCGGACCGGATCAGCACCATGGGCGACTTCCTGCGTGAGGAACTTGCTGCCGGACATGGCTATCTGCCTGCAGGAAGCAATGTGCTGCGTGCGTTCACCCGACCGTTGGCCGACGTGCGGGTGTTGATTGTGGGGCAGGATCCCTACCCCACCCCAGGTCACGCGGTTGGTCTGTCCTTTTCGGTGGCCGCCGACGTGCGTCCTTTGCCACGCAGCCTGGTCAATATCTATGCAGAACGAGCAACCGATCTCGGTATTCCACCTGACGAGTCAGGCGACCTCACCCCCTGGTTCGAGCAGGGGGTGCTGCTGCTCAACAGGGTGCTGACGGTGCGTCCGGGGGTTCCTGGCTCACACCGAGGTAAGGGGTGGGAAGAGGTCACTGAGTGCGCCATCGACGCACTGGCTGCCCGTGGAGGACCGCTGGTGGCGATCTTGTGGGGACGCGATGCGCAATCACTGGCCCCACGTCTTGCAGGGATCCCGCAGATCGCTTCGCCTCATCCGTCCCCATTGTCGGCGCGTTCTGGGTTTTTTGGTTCTCGACCCTTCAGTCGGGCCAACAGCGAGCTCGCCGCTCAAGGTGCCGATCCGATCGACTGGCGGCTGACATAGCGGGCGAGGCCCGGAATACCGTTCCCGGCGCTGGCGTTTCCCGATCATGTTCGGTTCTGCAAAATCGACGTTGATCAGCCCGGACGCGGCTCTTCCTGGCCGCGAACATCCGGTGTTGACTCCGCACAGCACGTTCCACGAGGTGCTCGGCACTCGGATTGATGTCGTGCCCGACCACGCCGAGGTGGCCTATTTCGCCATGGGGTGTTTCTGGGGTGCGGAAAAACTGTTCTGGTCGTTGCCCGGAGTGATCACCACCGCAGTCGGCTACGCCGGAGGGTTCACCCCCCATCCGACCTACGAGGAGGTGTGCACCGGGCGCACCGGGCACACCGAAACGGTGATGGTGGTCTTCGACCCGACCAGGATCGACTACTCGGCCCTCCTGACCGTGTTCTGGGAAAACCACGACCCTACCCAGGGCATGCGCCAAGGAAATGATCGCGGCACTCAGTACCGCTCGCAGATCTTTACGACCAGCGACACGCAGCAGGCCACCGCCCAGCAGACGCTGGCCGACTATGCCGCGCGTCTGGGCCAAGCCGGCTATGGCACCATCACCACCAAGATTGGCCCCGCTACGGATTTCTTCTTCGCCGAGCGCTATCACCAGCAGTACCTGGCCAAGAACCCCAACGGCTACTGCCCAATCCACGCCACCGGCGTGACGTGCGGCTGAGGGCCGGCCAGGCGCGTCATTGACCCAGGGCACACCCCCGGAGTTAACTGGCGCCAGCCTGCTGCACGGGAAGGACCATGGACGACAAGCAACCCCCATCACGGCCCACAATGATTGACGTTGCTCGTCGGGCCGGGGTTTCACCCACCACGGTGTCGCTGATTCTCAATGGTCGCGACGCCAAGATCAGCGGCACCACTCGCGACCGAGTGCTGGCAACGGTCGAGGAACTTGGCTATCGGCCTAACCGTGCCGCCCAGGGCCTTCGACTCGGCAAAACCAGCACGATCGGCTTCCTCACCGACGAGATCGCCGTCCAGCCGTTCTCTGGCCCGATGATTGCCGGAATCCACGACCTGATCTGGGAACAAGGCTCGATGCTGCTGATGGTCAACACCACTCGCAACCCGTCCCGGCTCAAAGCGGCCGTCGAAGATTTGCTCGACCGTCAGGTTGACGCGTTGATCTTCGCCGCAATGGGCACCCGGCAGGTGGAGTTCCCGCCGATTCCCGCACACGTCCCGGCCCTTTTGGTGAACTCCTACGCCGCCGATCGGAAACTTCCTTCGATCTTGCCCGACGAACTCGCCGGAGGCCGGGCCGCGATTGAGCACGTTTTGGGCTTGGGTCATCGCCAGATTGCGTTCATTGCCGGACGAGAGGCGGCCTGGGCAACCAAGGCCCGCCTTCGCGGCTATCGCGAAGGCCTGGCTGCAGCTGGACTGAGTTTGGACCAGAACCCGGTCTACTTCGGCAACTACCGAATCGATACCGGCTACGAACTCACCATGCGCGCCATGGACGTCCCGCGCCGCCCGACGGCGCTGCTGCTCGGAAACGACCAGATGGCAGCCGGGGCGTACCTGGCATTGGCCCGGATGGGGCTGCGGATCCCCGATGACGTCTCAGTCGTCGGATACGACGATGAACCGCTGGCCGCCGATTTGGCTCCCGCACTGACCACGGTGCGCATCCCGTTCTACGAAATGGGACGCATCGCCGCGCAACACACATTGAGTCGCACCATCGACGAACTCGGCGAGCGCAGCTACGAGCCGTGCACCATCGTCCACCGCTCGTCGACGAACCCGCCCCCAGGCGAATAACAGCAGCCGGATACGACGCTGGGCTGCACCCGAACGATCCGGATGCAGCCCAGCGGCAAACCTCAGTTCGCTACCGCGACCACCCGCTCCAACGCTGTCTCCCACTTGTGGGTCAGCGCCGCCGCGTCGTAATAGTGCGGAATCCCTTGATGAGTGATTTCCAGTCGGGTGCCTTCCCCGTCCGCACTCAAGTCCACCTCAACGATGGTCTTGGGCGCATCCTGTGCGGCATGCCAACTAAACCGAATCTGCTCCAGCGGATGATAGGAACGGACGACCCCGAAGGTCCCGTCCGCCGCATGCCAGCTGTCGCCTTTGTCACCGAGCTCTCCCCCGGCCCCGAGCAGCGCCTCGGCGCCCTCACGGGTGGAAAGTAATCGCCATATCTGGGTAATGGGTTGGGACACCGACCGCTCGACCGACACGGTGGTGTCCACTGGGTTCACGAGAGTGTCGCCCTGCGCATTTTCATTCATGACAGACCTCGTTCCACTAAGTGGTTCGATCCCTCCGGCACTGGATGGGATACCGCAACCCTACTCAAGAACCGGACCGATGGAAGGGGGTTGGCCAACCCGATCGGAAACCCATCGTTCATTGGCTGGCTGCGTGTCGTTCACCGGGAGAACTACCTTGCCGCGATAGGTTTCAGTCAAGCCGGACCAAGTATGAGTTGGTCCGGCTTTCGCATTGCTGGAACGCCCGAACACACACCCCCAGATACGATTCGCCCATGGATTCCGCCCGGTACCCCAAAGCCCTGCATTGGACGGTCCTGGTGCCCGCCGTCGGCGCCGTGATCCTGGCATTTGCTTGGGGACGCGAGCTTGGGACGGTTTTGCTCATCGTCGGCACCGTGTTCCTGACCGGGTCGGTCCTAGCCGCCGTCCATCACGCCGAGGTCGTCGCCCACAAGGTCGGCGAACCCTACGGCTCACTGGTGCTGGCCGTTGCGGTGACCGTCATTGAGGTTGCGCTGATCGTCACCTTGACGCTGTCCGGGAAAGGCGAAACCACTGCCCTAGCCCGCGACACGGTCTTCTCGGCGGTGATGATCACCATGAATGGCATCGTCGGCGTTTCCCTCCTGGTCGGTGCCGCAAAGTTCCATCTGCCGAAGTTCAACCCGGAAGGCACCGGGGCCGCGCTGGCAACCGTCGTCACGTTGGCCACCTTGACTTTGGTGTTACCCACCTTCACGGTCTCCGCGCCGGGGCCGGTCTTCACCAGCTCGCAACTGATCTTTGCCGCTGTGGCCTCACTCGGCCTGTACGGGGCCTTCGTGCTGACCCAGACGGTTCGTCATCGAGACTTCTTCCAGCCGGTGGTGGCGCCCGGCAAGGAACTCGATGAAGACGTCCATGCCGACCCGCCTTCGACTCAGGAGACCTGGGTCAGTGTGATCATGCTGGTCATTGCTCTGATCGCCGTCGTTGGACTGACCAAGATCGAATCACCAGCCATTGAGGCCGGGGTGATCGGTTTAGGGCTGCCCCAGTCGTTTGTTGGTGTCGTGATCGCCATGCTGGTGCTGCTTCCGGAGTCCATTGCGGCGGTAGGAGCGGCCCGGATCAACCGGATGCAGACCAGCCTCAACCTGGCCTACGGCTCAGCAATGGCCTCAATCGGACTCACCATTCCGACCATCGCCGTGGTGTCGTTGGTGATGCCCTACAAACTGACGTTGGGCTTGGAGCCGGTCCACATGGTCTTGCTCGCATTGTCGGTAATGATTGCCGTTCTGACGGTGATCCCTGGCCGCGCTCGAGCCCTGCAAGGCTGGGTTCAGCTGAGCGTGCTGGCGGCGTTCCTGTTCCTGTCCGTCGCGCCGTAATCGGAAGCGCACGCTAATCTCAGGTAGTGACCAAACGCGCACTTCCGATCATTGCCGCGCTCGTTGCGCTGCTCATCGGATGCAGCCCGAGCGCAAACGTGGCCGGTCCAGCCTCCGCAGCCC
>CAYWIN010000140.1:3511-5437 GCA_964458365.1 uncultured Propionibacteriaceae bacterium | reverse complement strand
TTCGAGGACGTCGTGGTTGTGCCCGGGCAGCAACGCGGCGTGATCCCGATTGGTCCGGTCACGACTCAGCGTGGCGACCCGTTTGGTTTGGTTCGGCGCGAGGTGGTGTGGACTGAGCAGGTCGAGCTTTTCGTCCACCCGGTGACGACACCATTGGAGTCTTTCGGTGCCGGGCTGTTGCGTGACCTGGAGGGGCGCACGACGCAGGACATTTCGATGAGCGATCTCGCCTTTCATACCTTGCGGGATTATGTGCCGGGCGACGACCGCCGCTACATCCACTGGCGCAGCACCGCGAAGTTCAGCGGTCTGGGCGAGGGAGAACGCTTCTTGGTGCGCCAATTCCTGGACACGCGGCGATCCCATATCGCGGTGATCACCGACGTGGAAGAGTCGGCCTACCGATCCGCTGAAGAATTTGAATTGGCGCTCTCCGTGGGGGCCTCGCTGGCGGTGCGCACGTTGACCGACGGGATGGACCTCACCGTTGTGTGTGGGAGGCATACCGCGTTGAGTCCGGCCCCATATTTGGCCTTGGACACCTACTCGCGGGCCGGATTTGAGCCCTGCTCCCTCGCGGAGGCCACCGGAAGGATGCGCCAAGTCGCTCCCGACGCATCGGTGGCCATCTTGGTCACCGGGGCCAATCGGAAGATTGCGGAGTATCAGCGGGCGCAGGCCTACCTGCCGCGCGAGGTGGCCACACTGATTATTGAGGTGGTACGTGGCGCGGAGATCGGGCTGCGATCTGCGGGCGGCCTCACGGTGGTCACGATCGGAATGCTGTCGGATCTGCCGCGAGTGTTGGCCGATGGGCGGCTGGTGTAGCCGATGAAGATCGTTAGCCCACAGATTCGGCCCGAGTCGGTCGGAAAGACCCGCACACTCACTCAACGCATCAAGGAGTTTGCGCCGCGCTCGACGGACGCGATTGATGCGGCGTTCTTGCTGCTTTCGGGCACGGTCGCTTTGCTGGGCTTCGCTACCACATTCGACACGTGGCACTTCCTTTTGGTGGGCATCTTCGGTCTCGTGGTCGGGATCGGAATCAGCTTTGCTGTCATTCGTCTGCGGTGGCATCCCGGAGTGGTTCCCGCCTTGCTCTTCGTGGCCTATTTCGGTTTCGGATCCGCGATTGCGGCGGGAGATGCTGCGTTTTTCGGATTCGTTCCGACCTTCGCTTCGCTGGGCACCTTGGCGGCGTTGATCACCACGGGTTGGAAGGAGATGCTGACGACCTTGCCGCCGGTGATCGGGGACGGTGGGTACTTGGCCATTCCGTATGTGCTGGCCCTGTTGACCGGTGCTGGTGGATTTTGGTTGGCCGGGAAATCACGGCGTGCGGCTCTGCCTGTGGTGGCGCCGTTGCTGTTGCTCGCTGCGGTGATCAGTTTGGGAACCATGCAGGCGCCAGGGGCGATCCCCATTGGCTTGACGATGGCGGTGCTGCTCTTCGCTTGGGTGGCGGTGCGTACCCGGCGGCGTCGTACGTTGGCCGGGACGGGACGTTCCCATCAGGCAAGCTTGGCTATTGGGGCCGGTCTCGTCGCCGTTGCGGTGGCCGGCGCTGCCGCGCTGGGGCCGGTGATGCCCGGCGCTGGCACGGAACGCTTCGTTCTTCGCAGCTATGTGCAGCCACCGGTGGATGTGAAGGATGTTTCCTCGCCCTTGGTGGGCTTTCGCAAATACTCGTCGGTGACCACCAAGCGGCTCTATGACACCGCACTGCTCAGTGTGACCGGTGCTCGTCCGGGAGCTCTGTTGCGGTTGGCAGTGCTTGACAGCTACGGCGGTCATACGTGGAGCGCTTCTGGTCGAGCGGGCAGTGACTCGGGCTTCCAGCGTTTGGGTGCGCGAATCCCTGCCACGGAGGAGGGGGCCCCGCAGAAGGTCACGGTCACCTTCGCGCCGGGTTATGAGCAGACT
>CAYWIN010000140.1:0-3501 GCA_964458365.1 uncultured Propionibacteriaceae bacterium | reverse complement strand
GCCGCCGCGGTGCTCTCGAACTGGCTGCCGTCGCTGGGCAACAACACGCAGATCAGCTTTTCCGGGCCCAATGTGCACACTCACCAGGCTTCATTTCGGTACAACCTCGGCACGGGACAGGGCCTGCTCATTGATGGTGATCGTTTTCGGGCTGGCGACGAGGTGAGCCTTTTCAGTACGCCGGTGGCAGTGGGCTTTGATCCTGGTATGAACCCGGCGGGGGAATCGCTGGTTGACCCGGGGTCCTATTCGTTTCTGGCGGCAACGGCTCAAAAGATGGCCGGGGATGCGCCGACTGCGGGAGATCGAGTGCTGCGCATTGCGGCCGCGCTGAAGGCCGGCTATTGGAGCGACGGAACCCGCTCTGGTGAGACGGAGTATCTGCCAGGGCATTCCCGGGCGCGCCTCACCAGCTTTGTCGAAGATCAGTATCTGGTGGGCAGCGATGAGCAGTATGCGGCTACCTTTGGCCTGCTGTGCAACCAGGCAGGCTTCCCTACCCGGGTGGTATTCGGCGCCACTGTTCCGCAAAGCGGGCAGGTGACCGGGAAAGATGTGACGGCCTGGGTCGAGATTCAGACCGACGCGGGTTGGCGCGCAATTCCGGCCAACGTCTTCACCCCAGACCGGACCCGAATTCCACCGCAGCGCCCACAGACCATCACCCAACAGAAGCGGGCCAGCAACGTGCCGCCGCCGAATGTGACGCGCAGTCAGAACACTTCGGTGGGCATGCCGGACAACGACATGTCGGGAAACAAGCTCGACAACGCCTGGTGGATGTTGGTGTTGAGATGGCTGTGGGGCGTGATCGTCCTTGTCGGACGCCCCATTCTGATTGTTGCCGCCATCTTGGGTGCCATCATCGCGGCGAAATGGGTGCGCGGCTATCTGCGTCGAAATCGCGGAACGCCTAGCCAGCAGATTGTGGCGGCATGGTCGGAAGTCTTCGATCAGTGCCGTGACCTAGGAGCGTTGGCATCGAAAAAGGGCACCCGTCTGGAACAGAGCCGGATGATTGGGATTCCTCACGTCACCGCTTTCGCTGAGGCGGTGAACGCGGCGAGCTTCGGTGCTGACGATCCCACTGAGGAGTCGGTGTCGGCGTTGTGGCTGCACAGTGAGACGGTTCGGGCCAGCATTGTGGGCCCGATGCGCCCGGCTCGTAGGTTCGGGGTGTGGGTGAATCCGCGTTCGCTTTTGCCTGAGAGCTTGGCGACCCGGCCTCGCCCGAAGTTGCCACCGGAGGTGTACCAACTGTGGAACAACCTGGTGGCTTCGTTTCAGCAGTGGCGAGCTCAACGTCGTGCTGCGGCATCCGGTGCCCCGCCCGCTCATCCCTTTGGTCCCTGAGCTTGCCGCGGGGGTGTTCCTGGTTGGGGAGAACTCTCCTTGCCCGACGATCATCAGCCGCTGAATACTTCTTGTGTGGGCGGACGGTGTTGGCGGACACCGCAACCCACCTGGGGTCGGCGATAACGGGGGTAATCGCCGGCCCTTCTTTTTATCGGACAGCGACGGGAACGAAGCCGCGCGTGCGGCTCACCAATCACCCTTGATGACGTCCAAATATTGGGCGCGTTCGAGGACTGCTGAGCTCTGTTCGGCGCCAGCACTCATGGTGGAGCGAATCTCACTGATGGAGCTGTAACCGTGTGCGGTCAGCCAAGCCGACGTTTGGTTGAGCATGTCGGTGATGGCGCCAGCACCGTTCTGCATGACCGCCGAACTGGTGCAGGCGACGTCAGCGCCCACCAGAATGGACTTCACGACCTCTGCCCAGCTGTGGATTCCGGAGGTACAGGCCAAGGAAACGTGCGGCAGTTGGCCGCGCAATATGCCGATCCATCGCTGCGGTAGCCGGGAATCGGCGGGCGAGGACAGGTCGAGCGAGGCGCGAAGCTGGAGCGAATCAAGATCAATGTCTGCGGCGTAGAAGCGATTGAACAGCACCAGGCCATCGGCACCTGCGTCGACCGCGCGGGCCGCGAATGACGAGATGGCCGAATAGTACGAAGACAGCTTCACCGCCAGTGGGACGTCCACCACGATCTTGACCGCTTCGATGGCGGCCAGATGCGCCAACTCCACGTCGGCTGAGGTCATCGATGTGTCGGCGGTGATGGTGTAGAGATTCAGTTCGAGGGCGTCTGCACCCGCATCAACGAGGGCTTCGGCGTACTCCTGCCAGGTGCCGGGACGAGTCGCGTTGAGGCTTGCGATCACCGGAACCTTCAACTGATCTTTTGCCCGCTTGACCAGGCTTACTCGCGCATCCAGTGCGGTACCGCTGCCGGTACCGCCAGCGTCTTCTTCGAAAAGTGAGGGCAACGTCACGGCGGCGACGCCCGCAGCTTCGAGTTCGAGGAGTGTGTCCACTTCGCGGGTCATCGGAGATGATGATGCGATTACGGGCCCTGAAAGCTCCAAGCCCAAGTACTTGGTAGCAAGATCCGGCTTCGCCATCAGTGAGCCTCCTAGCTGCGCAGCGTCAATGCCTTCGAAAACAATGGTGCCAGTTTCGCAGCCTTGCCGTGGTGCGGCGGACAGGGTCGAGGCAAAAAACCCCACCAATATGCGCCCGACCCGGTCTCTATGCGATGGTCAGCGGCGCAGTCGCGCGTACAGGCGGTTTCGTTCGGCTCAAAATGCGGGAAATCTGAGCACTTCCTGTATCCCTACCTAATTCTGCGTACCCATCGTCGTCGGTGAGGGCCAATGGCCCTTCTTTTCTGCTGCCCAATGCTGAACCGGTGGCCTGAGTATCGTGGAGTCATGGAACTCGTGGTCAGCGGTGTTCTCGCCATCGTGGTCGGGCTGCTGCTTTGCTTTGCGGGATTTCGGTTGGCCAAGATCGCTTTGGCAATCTGGGGAGCTTTCATCGGTTTCGCTGTTGGTTTCACTCTCGCCAGTGCTGGTGCCGGTGCTGGCGGTTGGGCGGCGGCATTCCCCGGCTGGGTCGCCGGGCTGATCCTGGCGGTGCTCTTCGGATGGCTGGCCTACGCCTTCTATGCGGCTGCCGTGATCGTCTTGACCGGTTCGTTGGGCTGGCTGCTCGGGGCAGGAATCGCGTTGCTGTTTTCGATGGTCCCGATGGCCTGGCTGTTTGGGCTGGTGGGAGCGATCGCCCTGATCGTGCTCGGTTTTGCGCTCAACCTGCCGCGAATGTTGATGATCCTGGCTACGGCGATCATGGGTGCGGTGGTGAGTGGCGCTGGGTTACGAACCTTGCTGGGAGTTCACCCGTTGCTCGACCCAACGAACTGGGTCGTGGCCGGAAGTAACGACGGGATGATCAGCGTCGGGGTTGTGGTACTCGCCATTCTGGGTGTCGTTGCTCAACTCCGACAAAGTGGCAAAGCCTCTTTGCGCGAGGCGTACGCCTCGAAGTGACCGACGGGCGCGGCGTCCTACCAGTACTTGCGGATTTCGTTCGCGACTTCGGAGAAACGCCACTTGTCGAGCTTCGCGCCCACTCGTCGCACCGCGATCGGGCTGACC
>CAYWIN010000139.1:0-5485 GCA_964458365.1 uncultured Propionibacteriaceae bacterium | reverse complement strand
CTCCGCGCCCGTCTCGCGTTCTTCCTGCTACGCAATGCCGACAGCGACAATGTGGTGTCGCCCGAACTCACCCGGCAGGAGTTGGCCGACCACTTGCAGGTTTCGCGCGCCTCGATGACCCGTGAGCTTGGTCGGATGGCCGACGAAGGGTTATTGGTGATTCGCGGGCGCGTCTTCGAACTGCCAAACCGCGACGCGCTGTCCACTCTGGCCCGTTGATCTGAGTCACCACACCGCAGCACAGTCCACCCTCTAGAGTTCGATCATGGGCGCTGACCTGAGTTCTTTCGACGCTGTTGACCTCATCCGACGCAAGCGAGACGGGGCCAGGCTCGATCCCGAAGCGATCGACTGGCTGATTCGCGGATACACCAACGGCCAGGTGGCAGCCGAGCAGATGGCAGCAATGGCGATGGCCATTTACTTCAACGGCCTGGACCGCGACGAGCTGTCCCGATGGACCGCCGCAATGATCAGCTCCGGCAAGAGGATGACCTTTCACAACCTCGGGCGTCCCAGCGTCGACAAGCACTCCACCGGGGGCGTCGGCGACAAAATCACGTTGGTCTTGACTCCCCTGCTGGCCGCCTGCGGTGCCGCCGTCCCCCAACTCAGCGGACGCGGACTCGGCCACACCGGTGGCACCTTGGACAAACTCGAAGCGATCCCCGGATGGAAGGCTGATCTCTCCGCCGACGCGCTCACCGACCAGTTGCACAACATTGGAGCGGTGATTTGTGCCGCCGGAAGCGATTTGGCGCCAGCGGACAAGCTGCTTTACGCCTTGCGTGATGTGACCGGCACGGTGGAGTCCATTCCAATGATTGCCGCCTCCATCATGAGCAAGAAGATCGCCGAAGGCACCCAGTCGCTCGTGTTGGACGTCAAGGTGGGCCGCGGCGCATTCATGAAGGACATCGACCAAGCGAGGCTGTTAGCCAACACCATGATCGAACTGGGACAGGACGCGGGCCTGTCGACTGCGGCGCTACTGACCGACATGGACACTCCCCTGGGACGCAACGCCGGTAATGCAGGCGAAGTTGCCGAAGCCGTCGAAGTGCTTGCCGGCGGTGGACCCTCCGACGTCGTTGACCTGACGCTGGCGTTGGCTGAAGTGGCCCTCGCCCAAGCCGGGCTCGAGGCCGATCCTGCCGCAGCATTGGCTCACGGCCAGGCCATGGACGTGTGGCGGGCGATGATTCGGGCACAAGGCGGAAACCCTGACGCCACACTCCCCCGCGCTCGGCATTCCGAAACAGTCCTTGCGCCGCGCGGAGGCTTTTTGGTCCGCCTCGACGCGCTCGCGGTCGGACATGCGGCTTGGCAGTTGGGCGCGGGGCGTTCACGCCCCGGAGACGCCGTGCAAGCTGCCGCTGGAGTGCACTGGCATGCCAGCATCGGTGACCAGGTCAGGCCCGGAGATCCGCTATTCACCGTCCACACCGATGACGCCCAACGCATCGAGCGCGCCGTCACGACGCTGAGCGAGGCTGCAGAGTTTGACCACCTGCCGTGCGCACGTCGGCCGGTGGTCGTTGAGGCGCTGAGCTGAGGGCTCAGTGGGGAGCCAGCAGGCCCCAGCGGTAGCTGTCGTACAGCGCTTCCCAGGAGGCCTCGATCACGTTGGTGCCCACGCCCACCGTCGTCCAGGTGCGCTCACCGTCAGTCATGTCGATCAATGCGCGCACGATGGCGTCTGTGCCATGACCTTGGTCCAGGATCCGCACCCGGAAATCGACCAGTTCGAAGCTGTCGACAGTGGGGTACGCCTCGCGCAGTGCGCCGCGCAAAGCCACGTCGAGCGAGTTCAACGGGCCATGCCCTTCACCCACCAAGTGCCGGATCATCCCCTTGGCGCGCAGCTTCACGGTCGCTTCAGAGTCGCCTTCCGGTTTCCGTTCACCGCCGGTGATTACCCGCCAGCTGAGCACCTCGAAGAAGTCCTCTAACAGGCCTAGCTCGCTGCGAAGAACGAGTTCAAAGCTGGCATCAGCCGACTCATAGGAGTAGCCGTCCATTTCGCGGGCCTTCACCGTGTCGGTGATCTTCGCCGCGAGATCGCGATCAGAGAGGTCGTATCCCAGTTCGGAACCCTTGAGTTGGATGTTTGCCCGCCCGGCCATATCCGAAACCAGCATGCGCATGTCATTGCCCACCAAGGTCGGATCGATGTGCTGGTACAAGTTGGAGTCGACCTTGATCGCGGACGCGTGCAAGCCTGCTTTGTGGGCGAAAGCGGACGCACCCACATAGGGTTGACGGTTATTCAGCGGGACGTTTGCTACACCTGCGACCGCGTGAGCGATTCGAGTTGCTTCGGCAAGCGATTCCGGCGGCACAACCGGCCAACCGTATTTGAGTTGCAGGTTTCCCAAGACCGTGATCAGGTTCGCATTCCCGGTGCGCTCCCCGTATTCGTTGAGCGTGCCCTGGAAATGAACCGCGCCGGCGTCGATTGCGGCCATGGTGTTGGCCACGGCACAACCGGTGTCATTGTGGCAGTGGATTCCCAAGTCGATACCGATCGCGCCTGCTGCAGAGACGACATCACCCATTTGCGAGGGCAGCATCCCGCCATTGGTGTCACACAGCACGACGACTTCGGCGCCGGCGTCCGCCGCGGTACGGATCACGTCCAGCGCGTAATCGGGATTGGCCTTGTAGCCATCAAAAAAGTGTTCCGCGTCGACGAAGACTCGCCGCCCTTGGGCCACCAAATGACTGACAGTGTCGGCGATCATCGCAAGGTTCTCTGCCAATGTGGTGCGCAGCGCCCGCAGCACATGCTCATCGTGGCTCTTCGCCACCAGGCAGATCACTTCGGTGCGAGCATCCAGAAGTGCCTGCACCTGGGGGTCTTCTGCGGCCGTGGTGCCCGCCTTGCGAGTCGCCCCAAAAGCCACCAGTTTGGCGTTCTCCAAGGCAAGTTCGCCGTCTGCGGCGGCGGCAAAGAAGGCCGTGTCATTGGGATTTGCTCCCGGCCATCCACCCTCGATGAAGCCGACGCCCAACTGGTCAAGGTAGCGAGCAATCTTGATCTTGTCGTTGACCTTGAGCTGTAAACCTTCCTGTTGGGCGCCATCACGCAAAGTGGTGTCGTAGACGTGAAAGGTGTCCGGCATAACGGGCATGATCATGGTCATCAGTCGGCCTTGGGTCGTCGGGCAGTATTCGACTGAGTTTGCCTGCTTGGCCAGGTGTTACAGCGAGGTTTCAAGGCCTGAGACGGCGCATCGGATCGACCCGACGCACCGTTTCTCCAGACCCGCCATCCGGCAAGTGACCGGCAGGCTCAGACAACCCGATGCAACCAACCGCGGGTGTCGGGCACCCGTCCGTACTGGATGTCTAGGATCGCCTGACGGATCGCGAGCGCCTTTTCGTTGCCTTCGGGCAGCGTCCAGTCGCCGTTCACCGAACGGAATCCACCAATAGGTGTCACCACTGCGGCGGTACCGCAGGAGAACGCTTCCACGATGGTTCCGTCGGAGATTCCGTCGAACAGTTCCGACGGTCCGACCCGACGTTCCTCGGGGGTCAAGCCCAGGTCAGCAGCGACCGCCAAGATCGACGAGCGGGTGATGCCATCCAAGATCGTCCCGGTCAAGGCCGGAGTGATCAAGCGCCCGTCTTTGGTCACCAGGAAGACGTTCATTCCACCGAGTTCTTCTAAGCGATCTTTGCCTGCCGCTTCAATGAACAGCACCTGCGAACAGCCGTGGTCGTAGCCCTCATACTGAGCGATCAACGATGCGGCGTAGTTCCCGCCACATTTCGCAGCGCCCGTCCCGCCGATTCCCGCGCGCGCATAGGCATCGGTCACCCAGATGTCCACGGGCTTCACGCCGCCAGCAAAGTAGGGGCCCGACGGCGACGCGATCACAGCGAAAGTCACCCGTTGGGCAGCACGCACTCCGAGAAAGACTTCGTCAGCGAACATAAACGGACGCAAGTACAGGCTCTTCTCCCCCGCAGACCCAGGCACCCAGCGCTGATCGGCGCGGACCAAGGCGTCCACCGCATTGACGAAGTCATCGACCGGGAGCTCAGGCAGCATCATGCGCGCGGCAGAAGTTTGGAAGCGCCGAGCATTTGCCTGTGGACGAAACACGTGAATCGAACCATCAGCATGCCGGTAGGCCTTCAAACCTTCGAAGATCTCCTGCGCATAGTGCAACACCGCACCAGCTGGCTCGATCTGAAAAGGGCCGTAGGGACGGATCTCGCCCTCAGTCCAACCGTCGGATTTGGTCCAGGTTGCCACTGCCATGTAGTCGGTGAACTTCGCGCCAAAACCAGGGTCGGCCAGTACCTCGGCAACTTCGGCTTCGGGGGCCGGATGTGGGTTGGTTGTGAGTTCAAACTGCAGTGACATGTCTTGCATATTATCGCTTCTGATGAGACGGAATCGTCCACGGACTGGTCACCAAGGTAGCCTCGCCCGGGTGAGTGCAGATTCTTTCTCCCGCAAGCCGGTCATTTCTGTCATCGCTGGCGATGGCATCGGCCCCGAAGTTGTTGCTGAGGGCCTCAAGGTGCTGACCACCGTCGTCGGCGACGACGCCTTTGACTTCGTCCATCACGATCTGGGCGCCGAACGCTGGCAGCGCACCGGCGAGGTGCTTCCCGACGACGAAATGGCGCAACTGGCTCAATCGGATGCCATCATTTTGGGCGCGGTCGGTGCCGCTCCGGGTTCGAAGGCTGTGCCCTCGGGGCTCTTGGAACGGGGCCTGCTGCTGAAACTGCGCTTTGCGTTCGACCACTACGTCAATCTGCGGCCTTCCAAGCTGTATCCCGGCGTTCCCACTCCACTGGCCGAATCCGTCACCAGCCGCGGCCCCATTGACTTCGTGGTCGTCCGGGAAGGCACAGAAGGCTTGTACTGCGGCAACGGCGGCGTGTTCCGTGCGGGCACGGACTTCGAAATCGCCAACGAACTCAGCGTCAACACCGCCCACGGCGTGGAGCGGGTCATCCGCGATGCCTTTGCTCGCGCGGAGAAGCGCCGCAAGAAGGTGACCATGGTTCACAAACACAATGTTTTGGTGAACGCTGGCGGCCTGTGGAATCGGCTCTTTGAAAAGGTCAGCGCCGAGCATCCCGACGTGTCCACCGACTATCTCCACGTGGATGCGGCAACCATCGCCCTGGTCGTCGATCCGCAACGGTTCGACGTGATCGTGACCGACAATCTCTTTGGTGACATCCTCACCGACCTTGCCGCTGCCGTCACCGGCGGCATCGGGCTGGCCGCTTCGGCAAATATCAATCCCGACGGCACCTTCCCGTCGATGTTCGAACCGGTCCACGGCTCGGCACCCGACATTGCGGGCAAGGGCATTGCCGATCCAACCGCAACGATTCTGTCGATGGCTCTGCTGCTGGACCACCTCGGTCGCGGGGCGGACGCCCGCCGGATCGAAGCTGCGGTCGATGCCGACATTGCCGAGCGCGGAACGGCCCAACGTTCCACCTCGAC
>CAYWIN010000138.1:0-5540 GCA_964458365.1 uncultured Propionibacteriaceae bacterium | reverse complement strand
GCATGTTCGAAACCACCCGGGCAAACTTCGCCCGGGTGGTTTCGAACATGCTGGGCGGCGCGCACCTTGCGAACCAGTTCGGCTGCGTTCCGGCCCACCCCTTCAGCGGTGATTTCGATGATCTGGATCACCCCGTCAGGATCGATGACGAAGGTGGCGCGGTCAGCGAGGCCGGACTCGCGAAGGTTGTCGAAGTTCGTGATGAGCTCCCGGTTCGGGTCGCCGACCATGAAGTACTCGACCTTCCCGACCTCGGGGGAGGAATCGTGCCAGGCCTTGTGCACGAAGTGGGTATCTGCGCTGACAGAGAAGACCTCGACGCCCAGGTCGCTGAGTTCTGCGTAATAGGCCTGAAGGTCACCGAGCTCGGTGGGGCAGACGAAGGTGAAGTCGGCGGGATAGAAGAAGAAGACTGACCAACGTCCCGCCGTGTCGGCTTCGGTGAGGTCAACAAACTCACCATTTCGGTAGGCGGTGTTTTGGAATGGTTTGATCGTGGTACCCAGTAGCGACACAGTGTCCCTTTCGGTTGGAAGCTCGCTATGACGTTAGCGACCTGGCAGTCACGGATTCGAACTCATCGCACCTTGTGAGACGCCCGGTGAGTAATTGCTGTCCTTCAGGAACAAATCGTGGGCGCGGCGAAGATGGATGCCGTGAGGGTGGTGTCGGTCCATGAATTGTTGGACGAGGTGAGCCCGAGGATGTCTCCTGAATCCCAATATCCGTTGACCAACGGGCCATTCGCAGTGAGCCACGCATGGGAAGCGCCCCGATTGTCGCGCAGCGTGATGGTGGTTGGGGTGAAGCCGGCATAGCTGAAGACGGTTAGTGCTTCTTGAGTCTTGCTGCCTTTGGTCGTTCCCCGGTTGTAGATCTGGTTGCGAGTCGCGGTGATGTCGTGGCCGCCCGCAATGCCGATCCCGGTGTTCGGGGTGAGCACGATCACATTGCGGTCAATCAGGTACCAGCCACCCCCGTTGTCACCGACCATGATTCCCGAGCCGGTATCGGAGTGGTCACTCGGCCCGCCGCCACGGATCTTGTTGCAGGCGATGAGGGTGGGAAAGTTCACGCTTCCCGACGACTTGTACATGTTGATGTGGTCTTCGTACTTGGTGGCGATGGTGGCCGCCTGTTTGTCCGACACGTTGCCGGTGATCTTCGACTGGCCGGCCGATCCACTCACCGAGTCGAACTGAATCATTTGGCCGCGCGGATAGGGCCCACGCACGTTGTAGACGGTGTTTCCGCTGAAGGTGATCGGATTGAAGCTGCCGTAGGCGTGTACGCCGGACGACACGTCGTGGATCACATTGCTGGTCATCACGATCCGGGTGGCTCGTTCCTTGATGGTGATTCCCAGGCCGTCAACATCCTTTCCGCATGGGCCGATCTGATTCCCGGTGATGGTGACGTCATGGACGCCGGCCGGCACGGTGATGCATGGTCCGGCCGGATTGCTGATCTTCAACCCGGAGATTGTTCGGTTGGAGGTGGCGGTGATCGGGCCAGACGCCCGAAGTGGGGGTTGGAGGTAGGTGAATGCGTTGAGGCGGGTGGTGGTTCCTTTCGCGGTGGTGACCGCGATCGCTACTCGTCCGGCTCGGTGGGCCGGTGTGACCACTTTGAGTTTCGTGGCCGAGATGACAGTGACCTTCTTCGCTTTCACCCCACCGATGATGACCTTCTTCACCTTCGTGAAGCGCTTTCCTGTGACGGTGATGGTGGTGCCGCCGGTCGTGTAGCCCCGCGCGGGAGCGACTTTGGTAATGCTGGGTTTCGTGGCGGCTTCGGCCACAGGTGCGGTGACCCCGGTGAGGCCAGTCATGAGGCCGCAACAGATCAAGCCGATGGTGATGCGCTGATGAGGCGTGGGGCGAACCATGGTGGCCTTCCGGGAGGGTGGGATGTCCGAATTAAGTCAGTGGGCGCGCCTTGGCGTCAATAGCGGCATGCTGGCCCCATGTTGGTTGCATTTTCGGTTTCTCCATTGGGAACGTCAGAGTCGGTTGCCGACGCGGTCGCCGACGCCGTACGAGTGGTCAGAGAATCAGGACTCCCTAACCGCACAGACTCGATGTTCACCACCATCGAGGGTGAATGGGATGAGGTGATGGACGTCGTCCGTCGGGCCAGTGAGGCCGTTGGCGCCCACGCGGGCCGGGTGAGTCTGGTGCTCAAAGCAGACATTCGCCCGGGCCACGTGAACGAAATGGAAGGCAAGGTTCGCCGGGTTGAGGAGCGTCTCGCCGATCGGGGCTAGGCGCTCGACCGGTCATCGCACCCGGGCGGTCTTTTTCGACGTGAGACCCAATGGCGTGTACCCGACGGCTCTTCCGTAGGCCCGAATCTGGATGTAACGACCTTTGTCAGTCTTGGTCAGCTTGTAGCTGGACTTGGTGGCCCCTTTGATGGCCTTTCCATTGCGGTACCACTGGTAGGTGAAGGTGGCTCCCCTAGGCGTCCAGGTGCCGAGCGTGACCTTCAGTGTCCGCTTCACTTTTGCGGTGCCGACGATCTTTGGCGCGGTACCGGTCATCTTCAAATAAGGGATGACGGCCGTGGACGCTGAGTCACGCGAGTCGGCGAAGTAGCCGAGGGTGTGGGCGGTGGTCACCACGCTGAGGCGGAATCCCGCGTCAGCTGTGGTCACTTTGTAGTTCATCTGAGTGGCGCCGGCAATGGCCGTCCCGTTGCGCTGCCACTGGTAGCTGAAGCTGGTTGGTTGCGGGCTCCAGGTACCGGGGTTGGCGCTGAGTATGGATCCGATTTTGGCCGTGCCAGAAACCGTGGGTGCTGTCGTGCTGGCGTATAGCGCAAGACAGTTGGCGTTGATCGTGGTGGCGGGCGTGGTGGCCGTCACGGTGATCAGACGTTGGTCGTAGCGGTGGGCGACGGCGTCCGAGAAGGCGAGCAGGTAGCTGCCCTGCCCGACCAAGATTCGGTAGGTGCCGTCGGTTTCGGTGAACGCTTGGGCCAACGGGAGAGACCAGTCATTCCCCTGTTTTTGGGAGGCCAGCACGGCCATCTGGTTTGCGGGAACGCTTCCATCGCTCAGGACGGTCCCGGAAAACCAGGTGCCGGTCTTCAGGGTGATTGATCCGTTGAACTGGCCGTCTTCGGGCAGGGTGATCACGCTGGCTTGGGCTTCGAGTGAGGTGCTGGCCGACGAGTTGTAGAAGGTGAACGGGTAGGAGCCGGGAATTTCTGCGCGCAGCAGATACTTGCCGGGTGGGACTTCGCCGCTGAAGTGGCCGTCGGCATCGGTGGTAAACCCTGACCCGGACGTCCCGCGGTAACTCCACATGGTGGCGGGCGCGTTTGCTGCGCCATGGCCGTTCGGTAGTTTCACCGTGCCCTGGACCTTGGCTGTACGTGTCAGGGTGAAATTGATTCCCGACACTGCGTGACCGGCGATGACCGTTTGCGGGTCGGTCGTCTCATCGCCATCTGCATCGAAGTACTTCAGAAGATGGTTGGTGGCGAACGCGAAGACCGTGTATTTCCCCGGGTCCAGGTCTTCCAAGAGGTAAGCGCCCGAGGCGTCGGTGGTTGCTTGATGCTGCGTGGTGTCGGTGTCTGGTCCCATGGCGACGACTCGGGCACCGTTGATTGCGCCGTGACTGTCTGTGACGTGGCCCGCAATCGATCCCGATGAGGCTGCCTGGGCGTGGGTAGGCGCTAAACCGAGAAAGAAAGCGAGTGCGGCGAAAATGGCAATCGCAAGGCGGGCAGGGTGACGATGACCGATGGCGTGGTCCATGGCGAGGACTCTCCTTTTGTGTACCAACCGATGCGGGGCTGCGCACAGAGCTGAGCTCAGCATTCCACGGCGGGGTGGGGCTTGCGAGGGCTTTGAGGCGAGAGATATGAATCGATTCAGACGCAGTTGATGTGATGTGCGTCCGGCGGCCCAGGTGAAGGCGGTCAAACGCGCCGAGAGTGAACTGCTGTGAACCTTCCCAAGCCAGGGTGGGGGGCGCATCAAAGCGGCCCGAATCTGCTGGGGTCTATCAGTTGTCGAAATGTAGCGAACTCTGCACGGGGTCTCGCTCGGGAGTCTGCATAATGCGCACCGTGGCGACGCGCGTGTGCAGAGCGCGTGGTCCCACTGAGGGGGCTCGCCGCCCGCGTTCGTGCCATACACGATCCCGACCTGTCGAGCCGACCGCAAGCCGGGCAAGCTCCCCTGGAGCCGCCATCTCGATCGCTACTCGTGGAGCTCACCGGTGATATACGACAACAGGCTCGTGGTCGCCTCGTACGACAAGAAGAACCTCGGTGTGCGGATCTCCTGATTAGGCCATCGTCCGACGAACGCCTTCGCGCGGTCAACCAGAGCGCTCGAGACCACGTGCCAACTGACGGTCGGGCACGGTACGCATCAGCCGGCATCTGATTCCAGCCCGCCGAACCAGGCACCCAGCAGGTAGGCGACGAGAGCGATGACGGCAACTGACCCGTAGGCGATTGCCGTAACCGGGGTGACCGAGAGGATGGCTGCGATGGCAGATGTGCTGTTGATCGCCGCGAACCGTAGTCCAAGCGCAATGAGCACCACTGCTATGAGAATGCCCGCGACCACCTGAACGATGAGCACCTCGGTTGCGACCGTTGCGAGGACTCCGCCACGGCCGATTCCCAGAGATCTCAGGACTCTGAACTCACGCCGGCGGGCGAGAGCCCCGCTGACCGCGGACTGGATGAGGCTGATCACACTCATCAGGTAGACCGTGCCGAAGATGCCGATGTTGGACCGGTAGGTGTTCGCCTGACGGTCGTCCTCCAACTGCTGGATGTATCCGCTGCGATCCGTCACGGTCGCTTGAATGTCGGCAGACTGAATCGCTGCGGTCGCTGCCGACTGGGTGATCGGGTTGGCAAAAACCTGTACCGCCAACGTCGAGGTGTCGGGAACAAAGTGCTTCAGCTCTGTCCAGTCGACGAATATGCCCTCGAACAGCGGGTCGTCTATGACAGCAGCCACGTGCAGAGTGACTGGGCGACCATCACTATCGAGCACCGTCAGAGCGTCTCCCAGTTCGGCGCCGCTAATGCTGCTGGCGACATCGAAATTGGTCACAGCCGCCGCATCGCCCTCAGCCACATCCTGTGTCAGCAGACGAGCGAAGGAAGCGGCGTCGGTGAAGTACAGCACCCGTGTTTCACCGGAGACGGAGCGTTTCGCCGAGGCGAGGGGAGCCACTGATTCCGAGTCTGGCCTCAGCGCGGCCGTGATCTGATCGGCGCTCTCCGCGCCCTTGACCTGGACCACGACGGATGCCGCTACACGGGCGTTGTAAGTTTCGGCGCGGAGTTGTGCGTCGGGTGCGTTTGCGACAAGGAAGCCGCCCAGAACACCCACGGAAACGATGACGGGCGTAGCCATGCGCGCGTATCGGACTCTGTCTTTGCTGGCGCGTTGAGCGGCAAGGACTCCAGCACCGGGGGCGATGATTCCCACACATCGCCCGATGAGCCACGCACCGGGAGGAACCAGGAGCGGTGCGATCGCGAACAGTGGAACGACCGCAAGG
>CAYWIN010000137.1:0-5562 GCA_964458365.1 uncultured Propionibacteriaceae bacterium | reverse complement strand
CAGATCGCCCACACCCCGGACACCGAGCCGACCTGACATACGCGCTGACTGCCGCCGACGTCGAGGCGCTTTCGGCCGATGAGCAGCGCTTCCAACCAAGAACGGCCGCCGAGCGGGACTACCGACTCGGCACAGCCACCCGCAGCTTCATGGTGTTCACAGTGCTCGCGATCCCCTTCGCCAAGGGCCTCTACCACCAGGGTCCGCCGGTCGTCTTCGCCGCAATGGGAATCGGACTGCTAGTCGCCGTCCTGGGCTGGTTCGCCGCTGGCCACCGCTATGCCCAGCGCCGCAAGGGCCGCGCCGCCCGCGCCGCCCTGCACGAGTTCGCCGCGGTCAACGACCAGCGTGAGCTTTGGTTGGACTCCGATGGCCTGGGCTGGTCGGACGCGGCAAGCGCCCGCCACGCCGACTGGGCCAGCCTGTCCCTGGTGCAGACACCCGACCACCACTTCCTGCACACCAGCAGCCTCGGCGTCGGAGTGGTGATTCCGCGACGTATCGGGAAGGCCGCCGACGCGTTCATCTCTGCGATCGGCCCTCATCTGGACCATGCCCACGGAGGCAGTCGAGTGGCCGATCCCGGCCACCCACCCACCTAGCGGAGCCAGTTCACACACAGCACAGAAGCTGCCACCCCACTACGGCGCCAAGCGCTCCTTGTGCCAGGCGCCAGCCTCCAGGCGAAAACGGACCCGATCATGCAGGCGGCTCTTGCGGCCGGCCCAGAACTCCCAGGTGTCAGGCACCAGCCGATAGCCGCCCCAGTGTTCGGGACGGGGCGGGTTGAGCCCGTACTTCGCGGTCGCGGCCGCGGCATTGGCCAGCAGGACGCCCCGGTTGGCGATCACTTCGCTTTGGGGAGAGGCCCAGGCACCGATCCGCGAATCCAGCGGACGCTTACCGAAATAGGCATCAGACTCCTCGGCGGTGGTGCGCTGCACCCGTCCTTCAATGCGGACGACCCGCTCCAGCTCCACCCAGTGAAACTGCAGGGCGGCGTACGGATTGGCCTCCAGCTCGCGGGCCTTTCGGCTGTGGTAGTTGGTGTAGAAGACCACTCCAGCGGCGTCGAAGCTCTTTACCAGCACGATGCGGGTGGACGGACGCCCGTCCGCGCCGACGGTGGCCACGGTCATCGCATTTGGCTCGGGAATCCGAGCTTTCAGCGCTGCAGCAAACCACTTCTCAAAAAGAGCCAAAGGCTCGCTTCCCGCTGCCTCGTCGTCCAAGTGATCGCGCTCATAGCTGGTGCGCATGCCTTCAAGTTCCACCCCACCAGCCTAGGCCTCGAACGACGGCCTCGCGGATTCAGCGCGGCTCACCACGCACGGCGCGTGTCGGTGGCCGATCCCCCCGAATCGAGGCAACCATGTCGACTACCTGACGGGTGGCAGCCACATCATGAGTGCGAAACACCGTGGCACCCATCCACACCGCGACAGCCGTTGCTGCCAAGGTGCCGAAAAGGCGCTCATCAATCGGCAGGTCAAGGGTCTCACCGACGAAATCCTTGCGGCTGAGCGCTTGCAGCACCGGAAACCCCAGCTGAGCGATCTGATCGGTGGCGCGCAAAACCCGCAAGGAATGCCTCGTCGTCTTCCCGAAATCCAAGGTGGGATCGATCAGCACTCGTTCGGCCGGGATCCCGGCCACCACCGCTTGAGCCGCACCGGCAGCAAGCGTGGTCAAGACATCCCGCACAACCGCATCTGGGTCGTCTCCATAGCTGACGGCCACCGGATCGGTCCGGGGCGGAAGACCACCGGTGTGAGTGACGACGTATCCCGCGCCCAGTTGGGCAGCCACGTGCACCAAGTCAGGATCCGCGCCGGCCCAGGTGTCATTGATCAGATCGATCCCGGCATCCGCACACGCCAACGCGACGGGCGACCGCCACGTATCGACGCTGAGAATCACCTCAGGATGCCGCTCGCGCACCGCTTCGAGAAAGGGCCGGACCCGCGCGATTTCTTCCGCGACACTGACGTCGCCGCCCTCACTGCCCGCGCGCACTCCACCCACGTCGATCAAGTCGGCACCGGTGGACAACATCTGCTCCACCGCATCCAGACCGGCAGTCAGGTCATAACGCGCCGCGGCATAGAAAGAATCGGGAGTGCGATTGATGATGCCCATCACCGCCGGGTGCGCGGCATCGAAGCGGTGCCCACGCAAGATCATCGGCGCCGCCTTCGGCAGCGTCGGCTCGCATAGCTCAGGCATGCACCCACTCTGCCGCATCACACCCACATCCCGCCCCTTCTCCACAACCCAAAGAGGTGCATTTCACTCACAAATCAACGAAATGCTGCTGCCGACCTCACGCCACCAGCGCCGATGCCGAGGGGGCGTCGGCCTGAACGTGCCCCCACAGACAAAGGGCCCTCCCGTCCTCGCAAGGAACGGTCGGGCCCTTCGACTGCGGTGACAAATCCGACGCGGGGGATGCGCAGGATTGGTCACCGACCGGATCGGCTAAACGAAGAAGCCGAGTGGCTTCGGATCGTGGTTAGCCAGGACGTTCTTGACCTCTTGGTAGTTGCGTAGCGTTTGCTGATCGGTTTCCCGCCCATAGCCAGACTGCTTGTAGCCACCGAAGGCTGCCCCCGCCGGGTACTGGTGGTAGGTGTTCACCCACACCCGACCGGCCCGAATGTCCTGGCTAGCCCGATAGGTCACATCCGCATCGCGACTCCACACCGCCGAACCCAGCCCGTAGATGGTGTCATTGGCGATCGCGATGGCCTCGGCGTAGTCAGCGAAGGTCGCAACCGTCACCACTGGACCGAAGATCTCTTCTTGGAAGACCGTCATGTTGTTGGTTCCCAGCATTACCGTCGGTTGAATGTAGTAGCCGCCGGCCAGGTCGCCAGGCATCTCGGCAACCGCTCCACCGAGCAGCACCTTCGCGCCCTCCTTTGGGCCGATATCCAGGTAGCGACAAATGGTATTCATCTGATCTTGGCTGTTTTGGGGTCCCATCTCGGTCGCGGTGTCCAAGGGGTCACCGACGACGATCCGCTCAACCCGGGCCAGCGCCTGCTCCAAGAAGCCTTCCTTAACCAAGCCGTCCTGAAGCAACGCACGCGACGGACACGAGCAGACCTCGCCCTTGTTAAGAGCGAACATCGCAAAGCCTTCGATTGCCTTGACGTAGAAGTCGTCGCGCGCCTTGGCCACATCGTCGAAGAAGATATTCGGCGACTTTCCGCCCAACTCCATAGTGGTGGGGATGATGTTCTTCAAGGCGTACTGCATGATTTCGCGGCCCACCGCAGTCGACCCGGTGAACGCCACTTTCCTGACCTCATCGTGTTCAACCAACGGACGCCCCAGTGCCCCACCGCTGCCATTAATCACGTTCACCACGCCCGGCGGCAGCAGGTCAGCGATGAGCTCCAACACATACAGCACCGAAATCGGTGTCGCACTGGCTGGCTTCAAGACCACGGTGTTGCCGGCCGCGAGCGCCGGGGCTAGCTTCCAAGCCGCCATCAGCAACGGGAAGTTCCACGGAATGATCTGAGCGACCACGCCCAGCGGCTCATAGAAGTGGGTGGAGACCAGATCATCGGTGAGCTTCTTGACGGTGCCTTCCTGGGTCCGGATCGCGGCAGCAAAGTAGCGGAAGTGGTCGATCACCAGCGGGATGTCAGCAGCGAGGGTTTCCCGTACCGGTTTGCCGTTCTCCCAAGACTCCATCACCGCGATCTGTTCGAGGTGTTCGGCCAGCCGATCGGCGATCTTGTACAGGACGGCTGCCCGATCTGCGGTGGACGTGGCCGCCCACCCCGGAAAGGCAGCGCTTGCTGCGGAGACGGCCAAGTCGATGTCCTCCACCGTAGATCGCGGGAACTCCGCGATCGGCAGGCCCGTAGCCGGCGCCAGATCGACGGCGTATTGGCCCTTCACCGGGCGCACCCAGTCGCCGCCGATGAAATTCTCATAGCGGGTTTTGATGTCCACGATGCTCCCGGTGGTGCCGGGCCGTGCGTAAACAGTCATACGTGTGTCCTTCCTCGTGTCTTACTCGTTACTCATGCCACCGCAGAGCTTCCGCGGCTTTGCGAACTTCCGTGCCGGTGCAACGGTCAGTAGGCGATCACCATCCGCCCATCGATGGCACCGCGCTTCATCTCGTCGAAGATGTCGTTGATTTCGGATAGGTGCCGGGTTGCCACCGTCGGGTGGATCAGCCCGCGGGCGAAGAAGTCGAGAGCTTCGGCCATGTCGGCACGCGTCCCGACGATCGAGCCCCGCACAGTGAGACCTTTCAGCACCAACTCAAAGATCGAAGCCGGAAAATCACCCGGCGGGAGACCGTTGAACACGATCGTGCCGCCACGGCGGGACAACCCAATGGCTTGCCCAAAGGCCGACGCGCTTACGGCCGTGACCAACACTCCATGCGCGCCACCGATGGCTTCTTGGATCACCGCGACCGGGTCATCGATTGAGGCGTTCACCACGACCTCAGCACCATGCTTTGTGGCCAACGCGAGCTTGGCATCGTCGATGTCCACCGCAGCTACGCGCATGCCCATGGCTCGGGCGTACTGAATGGCGATATGGCCCAAGCCACCGACGCCAGAGATCACCACCCATTGGCCGGGACGGGTCTGCGTCATCTTCAGCCCTTTGTAGACCGTCACACCCGCACACAAAATCGGGGCCGCCTCCACCAAATCCACACCGTCGGGGATGATCGCGGCGAACTTGGCGTCCACCAGCATGTACTCGCCGAACGACCCGTCGACGCTGTAGCCGCCGTTTTGCTGGCGCTCGCACAGCGTTTCCCAGCCGGTCAGGCAGTAGGTGCATTCTCCGCACGCGGAGAACAGCCACGCGTTGCCGACCACTTGGCCGATTGCGAGGTTGGTCACCCCTTCACCCAGCGCGACCACCGTGCCGATACCTTCATGCCCAGGAATGAACGGGGGGTGAGGCTTCACCGGCCAATCACCTTCCGCCGCATGAAGGTCGGTGTGGCAGACGCCGCTGGTGATCAACTTCACCAGCGCCTGCCCGGGACCCGGAGTGGGGATCTCAACATCTTCGACGGCCAAGCTCTTGCCAAACTCATGAACGACAGCTGCGTGCATCGCGGACAAGGCGACTCCTTTCCTCACATCGTTGTGGACTTGCACCGTCCTTGAATCTAGGAACCGCAACGTTGCAGGAACGCTGCAACGGCTTCGGAGATGATCGAGCTGCTGACAATCGGCCACCGAGGGTCTTTACTGGAGCGGTGAGCCCGGAACCACGGGTGAGACCTCAGGTCGCGGAGTCATGGGTGCGCTCCGCGGCAGCTGGCGTACTCGCCAATCGAGTCGATGCCCCTGTGACGCTGCCCCCAGACGCAGTCGTGGACCTTCGGTCGAGTCATCCGCTGGCACGAGTGCTCCCACTTCTCGACGAGATCCTCGGTCAGACTGCCCATGACAGCGGCGCGTTGATGGCGATCTGCGATGCCGACGGCCAGCTCCTGTGGGTGAGAGGCGCCCACGAACTCTTGCGGAAAGCCGAACGGATCGGCTTCGTCGAGGGTTCCAACTGGGA
>CAYWIN010000136.1:0-5599 GCA_964458365.1 uncultured Propionibacteriaceae bacterium | reverse complement strand
GACATGCATTTCGCGGCCGATGCCCGAATCACTGAGCAGCTCTTGGACGTCCAAAAGGCGCGCCGGACTGCCATTGATCGCATATTCCGAACCACCGCTGCGAAACATCGTGCGGCTGATCGTGACTTCGGTGTATTCAATCGGCAAAGCACCATCGGAGTTGTCGATCGTGAGCTCAACCTCGGCCCGCCCCAGCGGCGCACGTCCCGAGGTTCCCGCGAAGATGACGTCTTCCATCTTTCCGCCGCGGAGCGTCTTCGCGCCTTGCTCACCCATCACCCAAGCCAGGGCATCGACCACATTGGACTTGCCTGACCCGTTCGGGCCCACCACGCAGGTGATCCCCGGTTCAAAAACCATGGTGGTAGCTGAAGCGAAGGACTTGAAGCCACGCATGGTGAGGCTCTTGAGGTACATGTCAGCGCTCCAAGGACTGCTCGACCTTGCGCGCATGGCTGCGCCGCACATGGCGGAAGGTCCACAACTTGTTGGCCGCGAAATTAATCGGCATGGTGATGAAGATAGTGAATAGCTGAGCCCAATACTCCACGGACGCCAAACCCGCGTCTTCATTGAAAGGAGGGGTCTGCAGATGCCAGGGCGAGGTGGGGTTAGTGAAACCAACCTTGACGAACAGCCCAATGATCGCCGCGACACTTCCCACCAGCAAGAACGGCCAGAACTCATGCCACCACGGCGCCTTATGGCCCGTGCCAAAAGTCCAGCTGCGGTTCAACTGGAAGTTGAACAGGTTGGCAACCAAGAACGCCACGATCCACACCAAAGATGTGTATCGGAAGTTGAACTCGGCGCCGGGGATGGGAAGGGGAAAAAGGACGCGTTGGGCGTTGACGGTGCCGCCGTTGGCCTTGTTCATAATGATCGCCACCAGCATGTTCACCACGACTCCGGCACCGCCGACCAAGCCGAACTTGATGAACTGTCGCAGTACGTGGCCGTACCGCCGGTAGATCTTGCCAAGGCTCACAACTGCGAAGGATATACGCCCCGCGCCAAGCCCGGTTACCCCGCTTGGGGAGTCGGCTGGCACTGAGGACAACGATACGAGGACCGATTCATGAATGGCTCGCGCACGATGGCGGATCCGCAGCGAAGACAGGGAAGCTCCGCCCGCCCGTAAACGGCCAGGTCCCGCGCGAAGTAGCCCGAACTGCCGTTCACGTTGACGTACAGCGCGTCGAAAGAAGTTCCCCCCACAGCCAGCGCGCGACTCATCACCTCGGCTGCTGCGGCCAAGATTGTGTTGAGCTGCGCCGGAGTCATCTGGTGAATCGGCGTGGCATAGTGCACTTTCGCCACCCACAGCGCCTCGTCGGCATAAATGTTGCCGATTCCGGAAACCACCGATTGGTCCAAGAGCACCCGCTTGATCGTGCTGCGTTTGGCCTGAATGTGGGACACCAGCTCATCGCGGTCCAAATCTGGGTCAAACACGTCGCGGGCAATATGACCGATCTCGGCCGGCTCATCTGCGCCACCGACGCTGAGCCACAACCCTCCAAACATTCGTTGGTCAGCAAAGCGCAGTTCGCAATCACGGTCGGCGAATCCCACCACGACGCGTGTGTGCGGCGGCAGAGGCTGATCGGGGGCGTCCACCCGAAACTGTCCACTCATGCCCAGGTGAGCCATCAGAGCATCCCCATCTGCGAAGGGCAGCCACAAGTACTTTCCGCGACGTCGGGGTTCGGTGAAGGTGCGCCCGTTCAGCGTCTGGGCGAAATCCTCGGGACCCAAAGGATGACGGCGAACAGAACGGGGATGGCGCACGTCAACGGCGGCAATAGTCCGGCCACCGACAGTGTCTGCTAACCCGCGTCGAACAATTTCGACTTCGGGAAGCTCAGGCATCAGTCCTGCTGATCGCCGGCCAGCGCCCGGAAAGCATGTTCAGCAGCGCCTTGTTCGGCCTGCTTTTTGGATGTGCCCGTCCCCGGGTCAAAGACGCTTCCGGCTACCACAGCAGCAGCCTGGAACCGTTTGTCATGGTCGGGGCCAGACTCGGTAATCCGGTAGCTGACCGGGCCAAGATCCCGCTCGGCGCAGAGCTCTTGCAAGCTGGTCTTCCAGTCCAAACCTGCGCCCATTGCAGCGGCTTCTTCAACAAGCGGATCGAAAAGATGACGAATCAGCCGGTCCGAGGCGTCCCGTCCCGACGAAATCAGCACCGAACCCAAGAAGGCCTCCAGTGAGTCGGCCAGGATCGATGACTTGTCGTTGCCACCGGTGGTCTTCTCACCACGCCCCAGCCGAATCTGTGAGCCCAAATCCAAGGACCTCGCTACGTCGGCCAAGCTATGGGAATTCACCACGGCGGCCCGAAGCTTCGCGAGTCGACCTTCCGGAAGATCGGGAAAGCTGCGATACAGATGTTCGGTGACTACCACGCCCAAGACGGCGTCACCCAGGAACTCAAGTCGTTCGTTGTGGGGCAAACCACCGTGCTCATAGGCATACGAGCGGTGCGTCATGGCAAGCCCGAATAACTGGGGATCCAAATCGATCCCCAGTTGATCAAGAAGCTGAAGTGCGCGACTCGGTGCCGCGCCGGACACCGTCCGAGCCTCTTCGCCGGTCAGGAGTCCAACACCTGCCGACGGGATGCACGGGGGCCGTACTGGCCACATTCGGGGCACGCGTTGTGCGGCAGATGCGCGGCACCACATGCGGGGTTAGCGCAGGTCACCAGAGTCGGCGCAGACGTCTTCCACGTCGAACGGCGGGCCCGGGTATTCGCACGGGACATTCTCCGCTTAGGGACGGCCACGGTGTTACTCCTCGTTCTTGGCTACTTCATTGGGAACTGTCCAGTCGCTGAGCTGATTCCATCGAGGATCGATGGCCTCACCATGGTTGTGTCCAGGGTCGGTGTTCAGGTTGGTCCCACACTCGGGACACAAACCGGCACAGTCCGGACGACAAAGCGGCGTGAACGGCAGGTCGAGCACAATCTCGTCTCGAAGGGTCGGTTCAAGGTCGATGGACTCTCCCTCAATCCGGTTGGCATCAGCATCGTCGAGTTCTTTGCCGGGATAACAAAACAGCTGTTGCACATCAATCACTTCAGTGGAAGCGATCTCATTCAGGCAACGCGTGCAGCTACCCACCAAATGAACCACGGCAGTTCCGGTGACCAACACCCCCTCCCCCACTGAAGACAACCGAAGGTCGAGTTCGATGGGCGAGCCGAGCGGTACTCCGATTATTCCGATGCCGAGATCAGCCGGAGCCTCAGCAACCCGCTTGACCTCCAGCATCTCGCCAACCCGCCGACTCAACTGGTGAGTGTCCAGGACAAGCCCGGAGCGCGGGTCAGGCATGCGGGGAGTCACAACAGTTCCCTTCGGCATCGCTCGACAGCGTCATAACCAACGACAGACTCTACCAAGCCGCTCCGGCGAGCACCAAAACGCCGGCCTAGGCCTCGGTTCGAGGCAACGTGCGGGTCGCGTCGTCGTCCAATGAGGAGCGTCGCGCGAGCCGTTCGCGCATCATCTGAACCTGAGTCATCGTCTTCTGCAGGCTGGCCTCAAACGTCGCAATACGTGAGTCGACGTAGGCGTCAGCCTCTCGCCGCAACGCGTCCGCATCAGCGATGGCCTGCTGCTGAAGGGCATCTGCCTTACGCTGAGCCTCCTCAAAAACCGGGTTCTGCGTCGACAGATACGAAGCGCGCTCTTCCGCCGAACTAACAATCTGCTTGGCCTCGACTTGAGCCCTCTCCAAGGTCTCCAAAGATGAGGCAGTCACCCGCTGTGCCTCTTCGACATCCTCACGAAATGCGTCATTGGCCTTGTCGATCATGGCCAGCAGCTCCGCACGGTTGAGCATGCACGACGCTGACATGGGCACTGACTTAGCATCGTTCACCAGGTCGCGTAGCTCGCCCAAGACCTGCTCGGTCCGGTTGATCATCCTTACCTCTCTCCAGCTGCCTTATCGGCTATCCGTCGTGCCACAGCTTCAGGCACAAATGTGGATACGTCCCCACCGTGTATCGCGATCTCCCTGACCATCGTCGAAGACAATGTGGACCATTGCGATGCAGACGGCAAAATCAGAGTTTCCACGCCACCCACGACAGAGTTCAAATTCGCCATCTGAAGCTCGAACTCGAAATCCGCGGCAAACCGTACTCCTTTGACCAAAAGACGGCCGCCTTGGCTGTTCACAAAATCAACCAACAGACCTGTCACCTCTTGGACCCGCACGTTGGCCAGATGCGCTGTGGACTCCCGCACCATCTCGATCCGCTCAGCAGCGGTGAAAAGGTAGTTCTTGGTGGAGTTCTCACCCACCGCAACCAACACCTCTTCGAAGATCCCCGCCGCACGGGTGATCACGTCGAGATGTCCGTTGGTTACCGGGTCGAACGACCCAGGGCACACCGCTAACACATTGCATCCTTCGTAGCGAAATAGACGATCGTCTCACCGTAACGCCGTGTCCAGGTCTGCGTCACTGCCGGGGGCATCACCGGAGCCTCATCCCTCGACGACCGCTCAAGCACCAACAGCGCCGATTCGGCCAACCAGCCCGCATCGATCAACGCTACCAAGACCTGCTCCACGTCAGCAGTCGGCAGGTCGTAAGGCGGATCGGCCCAAACCACGTCAAAACGTTGCGGCGTGACTGTGGCCAACCACTTTTCTACCGGCGCGGTCACCACAGCGGTGGACAGTTTCAAAGCAGACGCGTTTGCCTTGATGATTCCGGCAACCGAGCTCCTTGCCTCGACCGCAACAGTAGGACTCGCTCCCCGACTGGCTGCTTCCAACGCGACCGCACCGGAACCGGCATACAGATCAAGCAGCGCGATCCCCTCCAGGCTCAGCGCCGGGTCTTCTCCGGTCGTACCTACCCAATCCACAATCGCCGAAAACGCCGCCTCCCGAACTCGGTCCGTCGTGGGACGGGTATGCGCATGATCCGGGGTTCGCAGCCGGTGGCCCTTGCGAGCACCAGCAATGATTCTGGTCACAGCTAGCTAGGTTAGGGCCCTCAGCTGTTCTCCAGCCAATCCCCCGCTGCTAACAGCTCCATACTGCGAATGGCGTCAGCGAATCCCGGCGTAGCCACATCAGGATCGCGTGCAACCGCTTCTTCAGCCAGCGCACGGGCCTGAACGATCACCTCGGCGTGGTCCAGCACGCGCAACAAACGCAGACTTGAACGACTGCCCGCTTGCGCCGCGCCAAGCACATCCCCTTCTCGACGTTGTTCCACATCCAGCTCGGCCAACGCAAAGCCGTCGGTCGTCGCCGCGACGGCGTCCAACCGCTTTCGAGCCGGTTCTGTGTCGGGGATTTCGGTCATCAACAGGCAGACGCCAGGATGCGCACCTCGTCCGATGCGTCCGCGAAGCTGGTGAAGCTGGGACACCCCGAAACGGTCGGCATCCCACACCACCATCATGGCCGCATTGGGCACGTCCACTCCCACCTCGATCACTGTGGTCGCAACGAGCACATCTATGGCGCCGGCCACGAAAGCCGCCATCACCTCATCTTTTGTCTCACCAGGCAGCTGGCCGTGGAGGACGCCGATCCGCAGACCAGACAGAGCCCCCCGGCTGAGT